>JAMOVV010000189.1 GCA_027067385.1 Desulfarculaceae bacterium | reverse complement strand
GGCGGCGGCCTGCTCGGCGTCGTCGAAGTGCCGCTTGGTGGTGCCCACGATCTGGTAGTCCTCGTGCCCCTTGCCGGCGATGAGCACCACGTCCTGGTCCCCGGCGCCGGCGATGGCCAAGGCGATGGCCGCCGCCCGGTCCGGCTGCTTGAGATAGGCCGGCCCGGCGGCGTCCTGCGGGCTCTCCACCAGCTTGGCCCCGCCCTGGCGCAGCCCCTGCTCCACCATGGCCATGATGGCCAGGGGGTCCTCGGTGCGCGGGTTGTCGCTGGTGAGCACCGCCAGGTCGGCCCCCTGGGCCACCGCCCGTCCCATGAGCGGCCGCTTGCCCTGGTCGCGGTCGCCGCCGGCGCCGAAGACGCAGATGAGCCGGCCCCGGGTTAGGGGACGCAGCACGGCCAGGGCCCCGGCCAGGGCCTGGTCGGTGTGGCAGTAGTCCACGAATACCGCCGGCCGGGTGTCAGGGCCGCCCACCCGCTGCAAGCGGCCGGGCACCCCGGCCAGCGCCGCCAGGCCGCGGGCCATCACCCGCGGCTCCAGCCCCAGGGCCAGTCCGGCGGCCACCGCGCCGGTTAAGTTCTGCAGGTTGTAGCGCCCCACCAGGGTGGTCTTGAGGATGATCTCGCCGTCGGCCGCCGGGCCCGCGTCACGGAAGCTGATGCGGCAGCGCGCCCCGCCCAAGTCCTGTTGGTCGGCCCGGCCCCGCACCTGGGCCCCGGGCTCCAGGCCGTAGGTGATCATCGGCAAGTCGGCGGCGGCCAGGTCTTGGCAGAGCCGGCGGCCCCAGGGGTCGTCGACGCAGACCACCGCCCAGGGGGATTTGCCCTGGCCGGAGGCGGCCGGCAGCAGCTCGGTGAACAGGCGTCGCTTGGCCGCGAAATAGTCGTCCAGGTCGTGGTGGTAGTCCAGGTGGTCCCGGCTCAGGTTGGTGAACAGGCCCAGGTCAAAGGCCAGGTCGTCGGCCCGGTGCTGGGCCAGGGCGTGGCTGGACACCTCCATCACCACCCGCCGCACCGACGCGTCGCGCATCTCGGCCAGCAGGCGCGAGAGCTCCAGGCTCTCCGGCGTGGTCATCTCCGCCGGGCGCCGGGTGCGGCCGAAGCGGGTCTCCACCGTGCCGATCACCCCCACCGGCCGGTCGGGATCGTCGGCGGCCAGCATGGCCTCCACCAGGTAGGTAATGGTGGTCTTGCCGTTGGTGCCGGTCACCCCCACCAGGGTCAGTTCCCGGCTGGGACGGCCGTAGAACACCTCGGCCACGCGGGCCAGGGCCCGGCGGCTGTTGGGGGTGATCACCTGGGTGGTCCCGGCCGCCTCGGGCTCGGGACGCTCCAGCAGCAGGGCCACCGCCCCGGCCTGCTGGGCGGCCACCGCAAAGTCGTGGCCGTCGGCCGCCACCCCGGGCAAGGCGGCGAAGAGCGCCCCCGCCGCCACCCGACGCGAATCGTGGGCCAGGCCGGTGATCTCCACCTGGGCCGGGTCCGGGCCGTAGAGCGCTCGTATCTCCACGCCTTCGAGGAGCTGGGCCAACATCATCAGGCTCCTCCGTGGACCGGGGACAGGGTGAGGCGCAGGGAGCGGCCCTTGGCCGGGCCGCCCGGCCGGGGGCGCTGGCGCACCACCCGGCCCCATCCCCGGGTGCGCACCTGCAACTTGAGCCGGCCGGCCACCGCATAGACCTGGCGCAGGGTGAGTCCCCGCAGGTCGGGCAGACGGCCGGCGGCCAGTTCCCGGGCCGCGGCCCGGGCCACCTGGGCGGTGTCGGCCGGCGGGGGCGGGGCCGGGGTGCGGCCCACCGCCGGGCGCGGTTCCCGGGCCGCCTCCTGCAGGGAGTGCACCCCCAGGGCGTCCAGGGCCGCCCGGGCGATGGCCGCCCAGGCCGGGGCGGCCACCTGGCCGCCGTAGTGCTTGCCGCGCGGGGTGTCGATCACCACCAGGACCACCACCCGGGGGTCGTCGGCCGGCACGAAACCGATGAAACTGGATATGTAGTCGTTCTTGGCATAGCCGCCGCCGGGCTTGACCTTGTGGGCGGTGCCGGTCTTGCCGGCCACCACGAAGGGCTTCATGCGGGCCAGCTCGCCGGTGCCGCCGGGCTCGGTGACCCGTACCAGCATGGCGGTGAGCAGACGGGCCTCGCGCACCCCCAGCACCCGCCGCACCACCTGGGGCTGGTTTTCCTTGACCAGCCGGGCCTCGTGGTCCACCACCGCCCGCACCAGGTAGGGGCGCATCAGCACCCCGTTGTTGGCGATGGCCGCCATGGCCTGGGTGAGTTGCAGGGCGGTGACCGCCACCCCGTGGCCGTAGCACACGGTGGCCGCCTCCACCGGGCGCCAGCGCTGGTAGGGGCGCAGGATGCCGCTGGCCTCGCCGGGCAGGTCCACCCCGGTGGGTTGGCCAAAGCCAAAGGCCCGCAGGGTGCGGTACAGAGCCCGAGACCCCAGGGCCAGGCCCACCTTGGCCGCGCCGATGTTGGAGGAGAACTTGACGATATCGGCCAGGTTGAGCCGGCCGTACTTGTGGGTGTCGTGGATGGTGCGCCCGCCGATCTTCCACTGGCCCTGTTCGCAGTCAAAGCTCTGGTCCAGGGATATCTTGTTGCTGGCCAGGGCGGCGGCGGCCATGAACGTCTTGAAGGTGCTGCCGGGCTCGAAGACGTCGGTGATCACCCGGTTGCGCACCCGGCTGCGGCGGTAGGTGTTGAACACGTTGGGATTGAAACCCGGGGCCACGGCCATGGCCAGGACCTCGCCGGTCTGAGGGATCATCACCACCGCCATGCCCCCCTTGGCCCGGTGGGCGGCCACCGTCTGGGCCAGGATCTTCTCGGTGTGGTATTGCACCGACTTGTCCAGGGTGAGGATGAGGTGGCGTCCCTCGGGCAGGTGGGCGAAGGCCTCGGGGGTGAGGTGGATGGTGCGCCCCAGGGCGTCGCGCAGTCGGGTGGCCGTGGCCGTCTGGCCTTTGAGCACCTTGTCGTAACGCAGCTCCAGGCCCTCCAGGCCCCGGGCGTCGGCCCCGGCGTAGCCCAACACGTGGCTGGCCAGGGTGGTGTAGGGGTAGAAGCGCCGCGGTTCGGCCACCAGGCCCACGCCCTTTAGCTTGAGACGGCGCACCGCCTCGGCCCGCTGGGGCAGTACCCGCCGGGCGATCCAGGTGAAGCGGCGCTCGCTCCTGAGCTTTTTGATTACCCGGCGGGCGTCCAGACCCAGGGCCCGGGCCAGCTTGCGCCCGGTGCCCCGCGGGGTGGTGACGCCCAGGGGGTGGGCGAACACCGAGTGGGACTCCAGGCTGATGGCCAACTCCTCCTGGTTGCGGTCGAAGATGATGCCCCGGCGGGGGGAGAGGCGCACCCGGCGCAGGAACTCCTTCTGGGCGATGGTCGCCAGGCGCTGGCGCTCAAAGACCTGCAGGTCCACCGAACGGCCCACCAGCACCACGAAGGCCAGCACGAAGATCAGCCCCACCAGCCACAGGCGCAGGCGCAGCCAGCGCTTGCTATCAACCCCGGGGCGGCTCACGGCAGCCTCCTCACCTGTCCCGGCCCGGGCACGGCCAGACCCCGCTTCAGGGCGGCCCGCTCCAGGCGGGCGGGGCTGCGCAGGCTGTTGAGCTCCACCCGCAGGCGGCGGCCGGTCTCCATCAATTGCCGCTTGAGCTGCAACTCCCGGCTGGCCTGGTAGGAGACCTCCAGGGCGCGGGTGCTGGTGTAGGCGTAAAACAGCGCGGTGGCGGTGACCAGCACCAGGAGCCACAGGCCCAGGGCCAGGCCGGGCCCGCCGGCGGCCGCCGGCGGACGGCGGCGCTGGTTGCCGGAGCGCAAGTGAACCGTCATGACGCCTCTCCCAAGCGCCGGGCGGCACGCAACCGGGCCGAGCGGGCCCGCGGGTTGGCCGCCACCTCCGACGGCGAGGGCTTGCGAACCCCGCGCCCCAGGGGCTCCACCTGCGGCCGGCGGCCGCAGCCGCACACCGCCATCTCCGGAGGACAGACGCAAGGGTCGGCCATGGTGCGTATCCATTGCTTCACCAGGCGGTCCTCCAGGGAGTGATAGCTGATTACCACCAGGGCGCCCCCGGGCCGCAGCCAGGAGACCACCGAGTCCAAAAAACGTCGCAGGCGGCCCAACTCGTCATTGACCGCCAGGCGCAGGGCCATGAATACCTTGGTGGCCGGATGCCTGCGGCGACGGCGGCGCTCGGCCGCCGGCATGGCCGCCTGCACCACCTCGGCCAGTTGGGCGGTGGTGCGCAGGGGACGCTTCCGCCTGGCCTCCACGATGGCCCGGGCCACCCGGTCGGCCAGGGGCTCCTCGCCATATTCCCTGAAAATGCGCCGCAACTCGGCCCGGCCGGCGGTGGCCACCAACTCGGCGGCGCTGGGACCGGAAACGGACATGCGCATATCCAGGGGGCCATCGGCGCGAAAGGAGAAACCTCGCCCGGCTCGATCCAGTTGCATGGAACTCACCCCCAAATCCAGCAGGATTCCGTGGGCGGCAGGGGCGTCCCAGGCCCTTAGCTCCCGGCCCAGGCGGTCAAAGGAGGCTTGCACCAGGCGAACCCGGTCGCCAAAGCGCGCCAGCCGCCGGGTTGCCGTGCGCAGGGCCTCTGGGTCGCGGTCCAGCCCCAACAGGCGGCCGTCGGGTGCGCTGGCTTGCAAAACGGCCTCGGCGTGGCCGCCGGCCCCCAGGGTGCCGTCGACATAAAGACCGCCGGCCCGGGGAGCCAAAGCTGCGATCACCTCGGCCGGCATCACCGGCCGATGGGGCCAGTCCAACTGGCTTACCCGCCCATCTCGGCCACCGCCGAGCTGAGCTGGCTGAAGTCACGCTGAATCTTCTCCCGCTCCTGGTAGAACCGGTCCTTGTCCCAGAGTTCGAAGTTGCTCTGCATGCCGGCCACCAGCACCGGGCCGGACAGGCCCGCGAAGTCACGCAGGGCCTGCGGGATGAGGATGCGCCCTTGCTTGTCACAGGTGCATTCGGCCGCGCCGCTGATGTAGAACCGGCGGAAACGCTGGGCGTCGGTGTGCAGGGCCGGCAGACTGGCCACCCATTCGGCCAGCTTCTGCCACTCCGGGTAGGGGTAGGCCACCAGGCATGCCTCGGCGGTGGTGATCACCAACCGCTGATCGCCCATGGCCTTTAGCTGGTCGCGGAAGGCGACCGGTATGGCCAGCCGCCCCTTGGCGTCCAGGTTATGTACCGTCCACCCGGTGAACATGGAACCCTCCCTCCTGGGTTCGCTGGATCGGAGAACCGGTACTTTCCGGGCCTCGATGGGATTATTCCCCACCTTCCACCACTAGACCCCACTTTACTGGGGTCCCAGGAGGTATGTCAAGGATAAAACGCACAAAAATAACCTTTTGCCCCCAAAGGCCCCGGCCTGTCCCCACCCCGACGGGAGATTAGGGACCAGATATCCACCCCAAAGGGGCATTTTCATTTAATATGTTGTTATAACTGCTATTATCACGAGGGACGCAAATCTATACGTCTGGCATGCCGGCAGCTTAATTTTACGTAGTCTCTGGAGTAGGTGGCGATTCGTGGGGACCAGGGCCGTGGCAGGGGTCGCAAGGCGGCGTGACTAGCCCCAACGGATACCCGCATGGATACAAACCATCCGACGTAGCCGCCAGCAAACCCAATATTCATGCGGCGCAATCGACGCCCCTGCCGCGCGGAAAATTCGTCTGCACAAAGGATTGCCGCGTAGCGTCCCGATGACCCCATGCCAACTGGTTGAAATAACGGGCACCTCGAGAGACCAGCATACATCGGGGGTTTGGGAGGTCGTCGATTTTTTCCATGCGTCACGGGCCAACTAAGCATTACTGCGAGGAAAACCGCCTTTGGGCCGGTTGACGCGAGCCCCCCGGGGGTGCTATTCTGCCCTGTAATTCGTCAGCTCACTCGTGGCGGTCGCGTTATTGGGAGTACGGCGGGCAGCGCCGCCAGCCAGAAAAACTCCTGTCTTCGACCCGGCCCCGGCCGGGGAGAGAGCCACGGGCGGTTGATTAAGGAGGGAGGGGCCTGGCCTAACCAGGGGCAAGGCACTTGATTACAGATATCATTGAGAGCAAGGAGTAGGCATGGCAAAGAAACCCATGACCAAGGCGGACATGATTGCTCATATGGCCAAGGCCGCCGACATTTCCAAGGCGGCGGCCAAGGCGGCGCTGGAGGCTTTTGTAACCGCCTGCCGTAAGGAGGTCAAGGTCGGCCGTCCTTTCCGCGTGGCGGGTCTCGGAACCTTCTCGCTGAAAAAATCCAAAGCTCGCAAGGGCGTCAATCCCGCCACCGGCGAGCCGATCAAGATCAAGGCCAAGAAGCGCATGGCCTTTAAGATGAGTTCCCAGGTCAAGGACCTGCTCAACTGATCCCGAGTGTGTGCTCCGCACCGCCCCATGACGGTGCGGAGCCTTGCCACTCATCCAGGTATTGCATTCGACCGGACCCGGCATTTCCGGGATTCGATTATCATTACGACCTCCTAAAATATTCCAGGGAGGCGGGGGGCTAGTTGTGCCCGGCCGAGAGCCATGCATCAAATCACCACGCCCCGCTTAACCGCTATAAACTGAACAATGCCCCGCCCCCCATTGCCGGCCGGCTTTCCCGGCCCCAAATTATCCGCACCTTACCTAACCGGGCTGGTCTTAAACTGATCAAAGTTTATGATTATGCTATTATCTATGGCTCCATAATAGTAAATTATTGTAGACTAAGCACATGTGGCAATGATGCGTAACGTCAACTGCAGGATTGTCGTTGGTGTCACAATAAACACCTCTTGATGTCACCCCACGTGGAGACGGGCATATATGGCTGACCACGATGAAATGATCACAGCCCTGGTAGAGGACTTGGCTGCCCATGTAGTGGTACTGGAACCCGGGGACCTGATGGCCTACGGGGACGTGCTCACCCAGTTGGAACAACTGGTAGTCATCGCCGAAGGCGGCGGAGACCCGGCCATCGCCAACCTGTCTGAGGCGCTCAAATCATACCTGGAAGGCATGATCCTGGGCCAAGTGGAGGACCAGGAAGCCGGCGTGGACATCCTGGGCCAGGGGGTGCAGATCGTCCAGGCCGTCCTGCGGGGCGATTCCGGGCCCGAGCAGATCAACGAGTTCCTCGCCGCCCACGGCTTTGAGGGCGGTGGCGAGCCGCCGGCCCAGGAGCCAGCGCCCGAGCCGGAGCCGGAGCCCGCCGCGCCCGAGCCAGAGCCCGAACCCCAGACCGCCGCCGAAGAAGCCCCGCCCGAGCCCCAGGCCGAGCCCGAGCCCGAACCCCAGGCCGCCGCCGAAGAAGCCCCGCCCGAGCCGGAGCCCGAGCCCACTGCGGAGGAGGCCGAGCCGGAGCCGGAAGAGTTCGACATGGGCACGGTGGAGGTGACCGACGAAGAGGACAAGGAGCTGTTGCTGAGCTTCGTGGCCGAGGCCCTGGAGCACCTGGAATCCATCGAGATCAACACCCTGCTTTTGGAAGACGACCCCCAGAACCTAGACACCCTCAACGCCGTGTTCAGGCCCTTCCACACCATCAAGGGCGTGAGCGGCTTCTTGAACCTCAAGGACATCAATCACCTCTCCCACCAACTGGAAAACCTGCTGGACAAGGCCCGCTCCGGGGAGATCGTCATCGGCGGCATGGCTACCGACGTGATCCTGGCCGGGGTGGACCTGCTGACCCAGATGATCACCGAGTCCCAAAACGCCATCAACGAAAACCGCCCCCGCCGGCCCTTTGCCATGCAGGACTTGATCGACCGCATCGGGCGGGTGCTGAGCGACTCCAGCGCCGAGGCGCCCCCGGCCCAGGAAGAAAAGCGGGTGCCGCCCCTGGGCGAGGTGCTGGTGGAAGACGGGGTGGTGGAACCCGAGCAGGTGGCAAAGGCCCTGGACAAACAAAAAGAGCGCCCCGAAAAGCCGCTGGGCGAGCTGCTGGTCCATACCGGCGCCGCCGGGCCGGGCGAGGTGGCCGACGCGGTCAAGAAACAAAAGACCATAGCCGGACCATCGGCCGGGGTGGCCGTCCAGGAAGTAAAGATCGACACCGCCAAGCTCGACAACCTCCTGGACATGGTGGGCGAGCTGGTCATCGCCCAGTCCATGGTGCAGGCCAACCCCAAGGTGCAGGCCATCAACGACCGCAAGTTGGCCTCGGACATGGGACAGTTGGCCCGCATCACCAGCGAACTGCAGAAAAGCACCATGAGCATGCGCATGGTGCCCATCAAGCAGACCTTCCAGCGCATGGTGCGCGTGGTGCGCGACACCGCCAAGAAGCAGGGCAAAAAGGTGCGCCTGGAGCTGGAGGGCGAAGGCACCGAGATCGACCGCAACATGGTGGAGAAATTCTACGATCCCCTGGTGCACATGGTGCGTAACTCGGTGGACCACGGCATAGAGCCCCCCGACGAGCGCCGGGAGATAGGCAAGCCCCCCGAGGGCCTGGTGGTGCTGGCCGCCTATCACCAGGGCGGCAACGTCTGTATCGAGATTCGCGACGACGGCAAGGGGCTGGACCGGGACAAGATTCTGAGCAAGGCCATCGAACGCGGCCTGGCCGATGAAAGCGATTCCTTGAGCGACGAGGAAATCTTCAGCTTCATCTTCCACCCCGGCTTTTCCACCGCCGACCAGGTTACCGACATCTCCGGCCGCGGGGTGGGCATGGACGTGGTGCAAAAGACCATCGACAGCCTGCGCGGCAAGGTGAGCGTAAAGTCCAGCCGGGGCCAGGGCACCACCCTCACCATCGCCCTGCCGCTGACCCTGGCCATCATCGACGGCATGGTGGTCCAGGTGGGCAACGAACGGTTCATCCTACCCACCGTGAGCGTGCTGGAGTCGCTGCGCCCCACCAAGGAGGACTACTCCACGGTCAAGGGCCGCGGTGAGATGATCATGATCCGGGGCAACCTGCTGCCCCTGATACGGCTCGACGAGATCGTCAACGTCCAAGCCGAACACAAAGACCCCTGGGAAGGATTAGTGGTAGTGGTGGAACACCACGGCTCCCGGCGCTGCCTGATGGTGGACCATCTCATCGGACGTCAGGAAGTGGTGATCAAGTCCCTGGGCGAACACCTCAAGATGGTCAAGGTGGTGGCCGGCGGCGCCATCATGGGAGACGGCCGGGTGGGGCTGATATTAGACATCGACGGCATCTTCAAGGCGCTGGAGGGGCGCTAGCCGGGGCGCGGCCCCGGCCCGGCGGAGGCGAGTAAAACCGGGCGGCCCAGGCAAAACCGGGCGGCCCTGGAAAACAATTACTTGACCCAAGGAGACCAAGCGAAGAGCCGGTTTACCGTGGATGGACAGGGGGCGAGCCGGTATAAACAGGGTATATCCCGGGGGGCCGGCGGGCCGGGACGGCCGGACCGTGGTTCCAACCCGGGTGTGTGAGAGCGGGGTTTTTCTTTGGTGGAGAGACTGGGCATGGCTCAAATCAGCGAGCAGCCAACGGGCAAGCAATCCAGCACCAACGACTTGGCCGGGAAGTATCTCACCTTTCACCTGGCCGGTGAGGAGTACGGGCTGGAGATACTCAAGGTCCGCGAGATCATCGGGATGCTGGAGATCACCACGGTGCCCCAAACCCCTGAGTTCATGCAGGGGGTCATCAACCTGCGCGGCAAGGTGATCCCGGTGCTGGACCTGCGGCTGCGCTTCGGCCTGCCCTACCGCGAACCCGACGACCGCACCTCCATCGTGGTGGTGGAGTCGGTGTCCGGCAGCGGGCAGCCCACCCTGATGGGGCTGGTGGTGGACGCGGTGAACGAAGTGGCCAACGTGGCCGCCGAGGAGATCGACCCCACCCCCAGCTTCGGCGGGGACATGCAGACCGACTACATCCTGGGCATGGCCAAGGTCGGCGGTAGCGTCAAGATTCTCTTGGACATCGACCGCATCCTAAGGGACAGCCAGTTGGTGCTGGGCGACTAAAATTCCCCGGGCCGAGAGTCGGCCGGAGCGGCAGACACGACCGGGGGGGCAGATACGGCAAAGCAAGCGGCGGGCCAGTTAGGGGGTGGCAGCGGCCGGGGCTGGCAGACATGACCGGGGCGGCAGACACGGCAAAGCAAACGGCGGGCCAGTTAGGGGGTGGCAGCGGCCGGGACCGTCGGACACGGCAAAGCAAATGGCGCATAACCCCGGGGTGACAACAACCAAGTACCGGCGGACACGATAGGGCGAGCGGCAGGCCAGCAACCCCGGAGTGATAGCAGCCGGCGGCCGGGACCGCCGAGCAAAAGGGCAGAAGCCTTTGGTCAAGACATCAGAAACAACCTGGCGGCAAAACCGCAGGAGGGCGCCGTCCGGCGCATCCCCGGGGAGCCTGGCTACCGATTCCATCCAGATCACCGCCGCCCAGTACAAAAAACTGGGCAACCTGGTCTACCAGCTCAGCGGGATATACCTGGGCGATCAAAAACGCGAGCTGCTGCGGGCCCGCCTGGCCAAGCGCTTCCGCGCCCTGAACATCAACAGCGTACAGCAATACATCCAAATCCTGCAAAACGACAAGACCGGCCAAGAGCTGGTGAACTTCCTGGACGTCATCACCACCAACAAGACCGACTTCTTCCGCGAGCCCCAGCATTTCGACTTCCTGGCCCGCGAGGCCCTGCCCAACCTGGACAAGATGTGCGGGCCCAACGAGACGGTGCGTATCTGGTCGGCGGCCTGCTCCAGCGGAGAAGAACCCTACACCATCGCCATCGTGGTCCAGGAGAACCGCGCCGCCCTGGGCAGGCGCGATGTCTCCATCCTGGCCTCTGACCTCTCCACCCAGGTGTTGCAGCGGGCCCAGCGCGGCATCTACGCCAAGGAACGGGTGGCCGGTATTCCGCGCCAGTTGATGATGCGCTATTTCCAGCGGGGCTCGGGCCAGTGGGAGGGCCACGTACGAGTAAAAGCGCCGCTGCGGGCCATGGTGAATTTTGCCCGTATCAACCTGATGGACCCCTTTAACTTCAGCAAGCCATTCCATTTTATCTTTTGCCGCAATGTAATGATATACTTTGATAAAAATACGGTAGAGCAACTAGTGGGTAAATTCTACCGTTGCCTGGTGCCGGGGGGGTTTCTCTTCGTGGGGCATTCGGAGAGCTTGGCAGGGATATCCCATGACTTTAAATTTGTGCAACCGGCCACTTATATCAAAAGGTCCTGAGTAGATGCAGCGAATCAACGTAGGCGTGGGTGACTTGGCGCTTAGCGACAAGCCGGAGATGGAGATAGTTACCCATTCCCTGGGCTCATGCATCGGGGTGCTGATTTACGATCGCGTGGCCGCGGTGGGCGGTCTCCTGCACTTGATGCTGCCGGACTCCAACCTCAACAAGGACCGGGCCCGCCGCCAACCCGGGGTTTTCGCCGACACCGGCATCCCCCGCCTGTTCCGCACCGCCTACCAGATGGGCGCCAAGAAGGGCCGCATCCGGACCTACGTGGTAGGAGGCAGCCAGGTCATGGACGAAGGCGGCCACTTCAATATCGGCAAGAGAAACTACGCGGCGGTGCGCAAAATTTTCTGGCGCAACAACGTGCTCATCGACAAGGAAGATGTTGGCGGGCGGGTAAACCGGACCGTGGGACTGGTTGTTAGCGACGGCCGGGTCTGGATGAAAGTCAACGGACAGGAGGCAAAATACCTGTGAAGTTGATCGATCAGATTCTGAGTCAAGTTGACCACCTGCCGGGGGTGCCCAGCGTGGTGCAAAAGGTCCTGGCCCAGGTGGAGGACCCCAACTTCTCCTTCCGGGACCTGATGGAAACCGTGCGCCTGGACCCCGGCATCACCGCCCACGTGCTACGCATGTGCAACTCTCCCTACTACGGCCTGGTTCGCAAGGTGTCTTCGCTGGAGGAGGCCCTAACCTACCTGGGGACCAACAGCCTGGTCCAGATAATCCTGTCCAGCGAGTTGGTGGGCCACTTCCGGGCCAACCAGGATGGCTATCGCCTGAAGCGGGGGGAACTGTGGCGGCACTGCATGGCCACCGCCCTGCTGGCCCAGCGCATCGGCATCCAGGTAAAGTTCCAGGATTCGGCCACCCTGTTCACCGCGGCCCTGCTGCACGACGTGGGCAAGCTGGTGCTGAGCCAGTTCGTGGGAGAGCAGTGCGAGGAGATATCGGCCCTGGTGGAAGACGAGCACTTGAGCTTCGTGGAGGCGGAGCGCCGGGTGTTGGGCATCGACCACGCCACGTTGGGCGCCGCCGTGGCCCGCAAGTGGAACTTCCCCGACCCCATCACGGTGGCTATCGCCTGCCACCACGACCTGGCGAAGTCCGGCAAGTACCGCCCCCTGGTGGCCCTGGTGGCCCTGGCCAACCTCTTGGTGGTGACCATGGGGGTGGGGGTGGGGGCCGACGGGTTGGCCACGCCGGTGCCCCCTGGCTTGATCAAGGAGGTGGGGCTCAAGCCGCGGGACCTGGACCGCCTCTCGCTGGAGTTAAAAGATATACTGGACCAAGCCAACGACCTGCTGGATATCTCCAACTAGGTCGCGGGGAGACAGGTAAATACCATGGCCTTTCGGGTATTGATAGTAGACGATTCCAAGTCCATGCGGGCGGTTATCAAGAAGACCCTCAAGGCGGCCGGGTTCTACCCGGATGAGACCTACGAGGCCGAAAACGGCAAAGAAGCCCTGGAGATAATGGACCAGCATGAAGTGGACGTGGTGCTCAGCGACCTGCACATGCCGGTGATGAACGGCCTGGAGTTCCTGGCCGAGTTGCAGGCCCAGGACCGGGTTCCCGAATGCTTCATCCTGGTGACCACCGAGGGCCGCAAGGAACGGCTCAAGGAATGTCTCGGCCTGGGGGCCAGGGGGTATATCACCAAGCCGTTCCAGCCCGAGGGGCTACGCAAGATATTGACTCTACTGTTGGGAGAACCAGATGGAGCAGGAATGGACGAAGGCCCTGAAGGACGCGATTTCTGAGGTCTTCTCGACCATGTTTTTTATCGTGCTGATGGAGGATCAGTCGATCTTGGACGAGGCCGGCGACCTGGACGCCGAGGGCTGGTACGAGGGCTGGCTGGAGATGAGCCTGCCCCCCACCACCGCCAAGGTATGGACCTGGACGCCGCCGGGCGTGGTTGGCGAGTTGGCCTCTAACTTCATGTCCCTGGACCCGTCGGAGTTGGACCAGGAAGCCCTGCTCGACGCCTATCGCGAGGCGCTCAACATGGTGGCCGGCAAGTTGCTCACCACGGTGGACAACCAGGGCTCCTGGAAGATGGGGCTACCCCAGGCGCGGGTGTTGCCGGCCGGCGGCCTGCAGGCCTACCTGGATCAAGCCGACCAGTGCTTCTCCTACGACGCCGAGGACCGGCCGGTGCTGCTGGGCCTGAGCATCCAAAACAGTTGACCGGTCCCGGTGAGTGCTATAGCCTGCACCAGGTCCCAATCCTAACCATAACTTATCCGGACTTGTTTAATGGCGCTTGATCTCAACCGTCCCATACGCGTACTGATAGTCGACGACTCGGCGGTGGTTCGCCAGGTTCTCAGCCGGAGCCTGGCCAAGGTACCCGACATCGAGGTAGTGGGCACCGCCACCGATCCTTTTGTGGCTCGCGACAAGATAATCGAGCTGGAGCCCGATGTCCTCACCCTGGACATCGAGATGCCGCGCATGGACGGGATCACCTTCCTGCGCAAGCTGATGCAACACAAGCCCATGCCGGTGATCATCCTCTCCTCGCTCACGGCCAAGTCGGGGCGCCTGGCCCTGGAGGCCATCGAGTCCGGGGCGGTGGAGGTGTTGAGCAAGCCGGGCGGTTCCTTCTCGGTGGGTGAGATGGCCGACCAGTTGGCCGACAAGATTCGGGCCGCCGCCCGGGCCCGCTTCCGCACCGCCACCGCGACGCCCAAGAAGGTCCAGCAGGTGCGGCCGGCGGCCACCGAGATAGACCTAACCAACAAGATCATCGCCATCGGGGCCTCCACCGGCGGCACCGAGGCCATCAAGGAAGTGCTCACCCGCCTGCCGGCGGCGGTGCCGGGTATTGTTATCGTGCAGCACATGCCGCCGCGTTTCACCTCTGCCTTCGCCTCCCGCCTCAACGGCATCTGCGCCTTCGAGGTGCGCGAGGCGGCCGACGGCGACAGCGTCTTCCCGGGCCGTTGCCTCATCGCGCCGGGCAACTACCACATGCTGCTGCGGCGTTCGGGGTCCCGCACCTATGTCAACGTCAAGACCGGGCCCATGGTGCACCACCAACGGCCGGCGGTGGACGTGCTGTTTCGCTCCGTGGCCAAGTCCATGGGCCGCAACGCGGTGGGGGTGGTGCTCACCGGCATGGGCGCCGACGGCGCCGAAGGTCTCAAGCTGATGCGCGAGGCCGGCGCGCGCACTCTCACCCAGGATGAAGCCTCCTGCGTGGTCTATGGCATGCCCAAGGCGGCGGTCAAGCTGGGCGCCTCGGAAAAGGAAGTCCCCCTGGACCGCATCGCCTACGAGATCATGCAATTGGTGGGGAGCTAGCCGCTTGGGTTATCTGCCCCACCCGCCTGACAACGACCCCATCACCGGCTCGCCGCTCACCGGCCACGAGGACGAACCGGTGCGCGTGGTGATCGAGGGCCTGCTGCTCAAGCGGGGTTTCACCGCCGCCGATATAGCGGTGGAGCCCACCCGCCATCTCCATCTGGGCGACGAGGCGGTGACCGTCAAGGTCGACCTGCTGGTGAGCCGCCGGGGCCGCCCGGCCCTGGTGGTGCGTTGTGCGCCGGGGTCCCTGGCCAGCCGCATCCAGGAGACCATCGCCCGCGCCCGGCTCATCGCCGAGCCGTGGGCGCCCCTGGCGGTGAGCACCAATGGGGTGGACGCCCGGCTCATCGAGGTGGCCGACGGCCGCACCCTGGCCAAGGGCCTGCAGGCCATCCCCGGCCCGGAGGAGCTGGACGCGGCCCTGGCCGACCGGCCGCCGCGCCGCCCCACCCCGGCCGAGACCGAGAAGGCCCTGCGGGTCTACCTGGCCTACGCCGCCTTCAAGTGCCCCACCGATTGCACCTTCTAACCCCGGGCGTCCCGCCGCCCGCCATCCGAGGAGTCGTCCATGAGCATGGTGCTGTTGCGCAAGCTCGACAATCGTTTCGAAGCCGACCTGTGGTGCCACGCCCTGGACCAGCAGGGCATCCCCTACCGCTTTCGCACTTTTGAAGACAGCGCCTACGACGGCCTGTTCGTCACCCAGCGGGGCTACGGCGATATCCACGTGGATGAAAAGTGGCTCCAGGCCGCCCGGCGCGTCGACGCCGAGCTGTCCCAAGTGGCCCAGACGCGGGGGCTTTTACCGGGGGAGCTGGCCACCCGCCTGGAGCATACCCTACTGGAGCCCACCGCCGGCGCGGCCGACCTGCAGCGTCACCTGGACCAGTGCCTGCAATGGGGGATGGCCGCCGCCTGCGTCTCGCCCTGGATGGTCGCTGCGTCCGCCGAGCGCCTGGCCGGCGGCCCGGTGGCCCTGTGCACGGTGGTGGGCTTTCCCCTGGGCACCCAGAGCGCGGCCACCAAAGCGGCCGAGGCGGCCGAGCTGCACCGGGCCGGGGCGGCCGAGCTGGACCTGGTGATCAACCGCAGCCTGCTGCTGGAGGGGAGCTGGGACCAGGCCCGGGCCGAGGTGGCCGCGGTGCGCGCCGCCGCGCCGCAAGCGGTGCTAAAAGTTATCCTGGAGATGAGCCAGTTACCACAGGCCGTCCTGGAGCGGACCGTGGCCCTGTGCGCCGCGGCCGGGGCCGACTACCTCAAGACCGGCAGCGGCTACTTCGGCCCGGCCGAGGTGGAACAGGTAAAGGTGCTGCGCCGGCTCCTGGACCAGGGCTCCGCCGGTCTGGGGATCAAGGCGGCCGGCGGCATCCGCAGCCTGGAGCAGGCCCTGGAGCTGGTGGCCGCCGGCGCCGACCGGCTGGGCACCAGCGCCGGCGCGGCCATCATGGACCAGGCCTCCCGGGACTGGGGCCCGGAGGCCTGAGTCCCACCGGCAGGGACGCCGTATGCCAAGCAACCCGTATAAAACCCGCCGGCTGGCCCTGGTGGGGCTCGACGGGGTGGGGCTGGAGCTGGCCCGCTCCCTGGCCGCCCGCGGGGTGATGCCCCACCTGGGCCGCTTGCTGGAGCTGGGCACCGCCTGGCCCACCACCGCGCCCCTGCCCGAGGTCTCGCCGGTGTGCTGGACCACCATGTTCAGCGGCGCGGACCCGGGGGAGCACGGCGTCTTCGGCTTTGGCCGGCACCGGCCGGGGACCTACCAGGTGATGCCGGTGGACGCCGGCGAGGTGCGGGTTCCCCGGCTGTGGGACGAGCTCAGCGCGCGGGGCCGGCGCTCGGTGGTGCTGGGGGTGCCGCTCACCTACCCCGCCGCGGCCATCGAGGGGGTCATGCTCAGCGGGTTCGTGGCCCCGGAGCTTACGCGGGCGGTGCACCCTCCCGGGCTCCTGCCGCGCCTGCAAGCGATCGGCTACCGGCCCGAGGCCGAGCTGGAGGCCGGGCGCGAGGACCCGGCGGCCCTGCTGGCCGACCTGGACCGCGCCCTCAAGGTGCGCCTGGAGCTGTTCGAGGAACTGGCCGCCGGTGACTGGGACCTGCTAGCCGCGGTGATCACCGACACCGACCGGGTCAACCACTTCGCCTGGCCGGCCCTGCAGCGACCCGACCATCCCCTGGCCGAGGCCGCCCTGGCCGTCTACCGCCGGGCCGACGCCTTCATCGGCCGGCTGTGGGACCGGCTGGCCCCCGAGGTCCGGGCCGGCCGCCTGGCCTTCATGGTGGTGGCCGATCATTCCTTTGGCCCCATCCGCAGCGAGGTCTACCTAAACCCCTGGCTGCAGCGGGAGGGGCTGTTGAAGGTCCAGGGTCCGCCCGGGGCCGAGCGCATCGCCCCGGCCACCCGCGCCCTGGCCCTGGACCCGGGGCGCATCTATCTCCACTGGCGCGGCCGCTTCCCCCAGGGCCGCCTGCAGCCGGGGCCCGAGGCCGAATCGCTCATGAACACCATGGCCGAGGCCCTGGTCCGGCTCACCTTCCAGCAACTTCGCCAGGAGCCGGGCGGCCTGCGCCTGGAGCCGGTGCGCCCCATCGCCCGGGTGCACCGGGGCCGGGACCTCTACCACGGCCCGGCGGCCGAGGCGGCCCCGGACCTGGTGGCCGAGGCAACCGAGGGTTTCAGCCTGCGCGCCGGGCTGGGGCGCTCCGACGTGTTTGGCCGCAGCCATCTCAGCGGCACCCACCGCCGCTTCGGCGCCCTGGCCCTGTGGGCCCCCGGCCGGCCGCCGGGCCGACCGCCGGCGCACCTGGCCGGCCTGCACCGGCTCATGCGCGCCGCCCTGGGCCTGCCCGCGGCGGCGGGCGTTTTGTCCTCGCCGGCCGATGCGGTAAACTATCAGCGCTGAAACCAACCTTCCGCCAAGGATGACCGTCAACCCAAGGAGTCCGGCATGCTTGACCCGGCCCAGAGCACACCACTGGATCTCACCGACTTTAGCACTTACATCGCCTCCTGCCTGGAGCTGGCCCGACAGCGACTGGGGGACTACAGCGGACCCGAGGCGGTGGCCGCCGACGAGGACCGTATAAACCAGTACCCCCGCCTGGAGGGCCTCGGCGATCCCCGCGATATCCACGTCTTCGGCCCCGAAACCCTCGGCGAAGCCGAGATCGCGGCCGCCCGCCAGGCCCTGGCCCGGGGCAAGGTGCTCCTGGAGCACACCTGCGCCGGCGAGGCCACCCGCCTGGGCCTGGGCACCAAGTATCTCATCAACCCGCCGCGCGACCTCACCCCCGAGGTGATGGAGCGCCTGCTGGGCGGGGCTCATTGCCAGCTCTCCCCCCAGGAACTGCGCCCCCTGAGCCTGGGACAGCGGCACATGCTGCAGTTGGCCTGGGACCTGTCGCACCTGGCCCGCGAGATGGGCCGGGACCCGGCCGAGGTGCTGGCCACCCAGCACCTGCTGGTGATCGTCAACCAGGCCACCGCCGAGCAGGTGGTGCAGGACTTCCGCCAGAGCGGCTTTTACGGCTTTGCCCGCCAAAAGGTAATGTTCATGGTGCAGGAGGCCTTCCACGGCATCAGCAAGGCCGAGGACTGGTTTTACGACCAGGACTCGCCCAAGCGGCTGCACAACCACGGCCAGATGCTCATGCAAACCACCATGGACCACCAGTTGTTCGTCATCGACGACAGCGGCGGCCGCGCCAGCCTGCCCTGGTCGGACTACCGCGACATCCTGGCCCGCATGGACGACAAGATATCGTTCAACATCGAGGACCTGGACTACCTGGCCATGGCCCTGGACCTGCCGGGGCTGGCCGTGGCCCTCAAGCTCGGCGGCCAAGGGTATCGCATGGTGATGGAGGTGGTGGCCAACAATCCCGACAACCCGCAGAAGGGCGGCTCCTGCGCCTGGGACCCGGAGCTGGGACGCAACGTGATGATCGAGTCGTTCCAACTGGCCGGCTTGCCCAACAGCCGCATCACCCACCTCAACAAGAACATCAACCACTACCCCAAGCCGGTGGTGGCGGTGAGCGCGGTGCGGGAGCGCGGCCTGGCCATGCCCATCGCGGTGAAGAATGGTTTCCTCTACTTCCAGCCGATCCAGGGCGACGTCAACTTCCTGGTGGACACCGCCTTTGTGCGACGCAGCCAACTGCGTCCCATCCGGGCCTGGAAATCCGGGGTGCACACCCCCCTGGCCCTGGAGGCCATGGCCGCCCAGGACGCCCGCCCCGGCTTCTTGGATTGGGCCCGCTCGCTCACCGGGCAGGCGCTCTAGGCGGTGGCGCTGCGCGTCGAGGTGGCGGTGGCCGCGCCCCTGTGGCGGCCCCTTAGCTATAGCGCGCCGGCCGAGCTGGCCGGCATGGTGCGGCCCCTGGCCCGGGTGGTGGTCCCCCTGCGGGGGCGGCGCGCCCTGGGTTTCGCCCTGGACCAACCCCGGCCGGGCGACACCGCCGGGCTCAAGGCCATCCACGACGTACTCGACGATCCCACCAGTCCCACCCTGTGGCCGGCAAACATGCTGCGCTTTTTCGAGCGGGCCGCCGCCTACTACCAGGTCCCCCTGGGCCAGGCCCTGGCCTGGTCCCTGCCGGCCGGGCTGGGCAGCCTGGCCAGCGCCGGTAGCCGGGCCGAGCGGCGGCAGCGCACCGCGCCGGTGGCCCATTTCCGACCCGGCCCGGCCGAAACCCGCCCCCGGCCGGGCACCAAGGCGGCCGAGCTGCTGGACCGGCTGGCCGCTGAGGGCCCCTGCCCCCTGGACTGGCTGCGCCGCGACTTCCCCCGGGTTACCGCCATGGCCAACAAGCTGGAGCTGGCCGGCTGGCTCAAGATCACCCACCAGCCCCTGGTGCGCGACCTGCTGGGCCGGCCCATCGTACCCGAGCCGCGCCCCGAGAGGCTCAGCCCCCACCAGCAACAGGCCCTGGAAGCGGTCACCGCGGCCATGGAGCGCCGGACCTTTGAGCCCTTTTTGCTCTACGGCGTAACCGGCAGCGGCAAGACCGAAGTGTACCTGCAGGCAGCCGAGGCCGCGGTGGCCGCCGGCCGCGGGGCCCTGGTCCTGGCCCCGGAGATATCGTTGTGCCTGCGCCTGGAAGGGGCCCTGCGCGACCGCCTGGGCCAGGACAAGGTAGCGGTGCTGCACTCGGGCCTTAGCCCGGCGGCCCGGCGCGGCCAGTGGCAAGCCATTGCCGACGGCCGGCGGCCGGTGGTGGTGGGGGCCCGCTCGGCCGTCTTCGCACCCCTGGCCAACCCCGGCATCATCTGCGTGGACGAGGAGCAGGACGAGGCCTACAAGCAATCCGAGCGCCTACGTTACCACGCCCGCGACCTGGCCCTGCTGCGCGGCCAGGAGCAAGCCTGCCCGGTGGTGCTGGGTACGGCCACCCCGGCGGTGACCACCTACTTCCGGGCCCAGCGCGGCGAGATAAAAACCCTGTCCCTGCCCCAGCGGGTCAAGCAGGCCGAGCTGCCGCAGTTGGAGATCGTGGACCTGCGCACCGCCGGTCCCCTGGCCGGCGGCTTCCTCAGCCGGCGCCTGGCCCGGGCCCTGGAGCAGACGGTGGCCCGGCAGCACCAGGCCATCGTCTTTCTCAACCGGCGCGGCTTTGCCCCGGCCTTGATCTGCCCCGCCTGCGGCCGCAGTGCCGGGTGCCCGGCCTGCGCCCTGAGCCTCACCCTGCACAAGTCCCGCCGCGCCCTGGTCTGCCACACCTGCGGCCACCAGCGGCCCCTGCCCAAGACCTGCCCTAACTGCGGGGCCGAGGGCGGGCAGATGCGTCCCCTGGGACTGGGCACCGAGCAGGTGGTGGAGCAGCTCACCGAGCTGTATCCTAGCTGGCGCATCGCCCGTTTCGACTCCGACACCGCCGGCCGGCCGGCCAAAATGGGCAAGCTGCTCAAGCAGGTGGCCGACCACCAGGTGGACGTGGTGGTGGGCACCCAGATGATCACCAAGGGACACCACTTCCCGCTCATCGCCCTGGTGGGGGTGTTGCTCATGGACCAGACCACCGCCATCCCCGACTACCGCTCGGCCGAGCGGGCCTACGCCCTGCTCACCCAGGTGGCCGGGCGGGCCGGGCGCGAGGGCGGCCCCGGCCGGGTGATCGTGCAGACCTTTGACCCCGAGCACCTGGCGGTGCGCGCCGCCGCCGCCCATCGACCCGAGATTTTCCATGATCAAGAATTAGAAGACCGGCGGGCCCTGGGCTATCCCCCCTTCCGCCGCCTGGTGGGGCTGCGGGTGGAGGGCGCCGGCGAGGCCGCCGCGGCCGCCGCGGCCGCACGCCTGGCCGAGCACCTGGACCAAGCCCGGCGGCAACTGGCCCCGGCGGTGCAGGTGTTGGGACCTTCGCCCGCGCCCATTCCCCGGGTGCGCGGCCGCTACCGCTTCCTGCTGCTGATCAAGTCCCCCAGCCACAGCCAGGCCGCGGCCGTGCTGCGCCTGGCCACCCACCGCCTGGGAGCCATGCCGGCGGGGGTGCGCCTGGTCATCGACGTGGACCCGGTGAGCCTGGTGTGAGCTCGCCAGGGCCGGATGTTGGGGGAGCAAAACCGCCCGGCGTCGGGGCCAGGCGCGGCTACTCGGCCAGGAGCTGGTCCACGTTCTGCACCGTGAGGATGGGGCGCAGGGGGCTCTTGCGGTAGAGGTCCAGGCAGCCGGTGTGCATCTCGTCGCGGGGCGCGTTGCAGGCGTCTT
>JAMOVV010000188.1 GCA_027067385.1 Desulfarculaceae bacterium | reverse complement strand
TTGTCGTAATATATATTATTGCTTGAAAAATATATTTCAATAACAGGTAGCAGGAGTAAAAATACTATTCCGGCTATACATACAAGGAATGCAATGATTATTTCAAGGGTGTGCCAAAATTTAAGAGCAGGTTCGATATTATCATAAACTTTATCTAATATGCTCCATGTACCTAGTGCTATTGATACAGATAAAATAATTGTAGATCTGTTTACGAGTCGTACAACGCTAATCATTTGGTCACAAAAATATTTTATAACATCGTTACCGCATTTTGCCGCAATATTCATCTTTGATTTAAAGTAATGCCACTTGTTTATGCAGATATAAAAATTCATGATAGCAGCAAAGAGTGTGCTATAAAAGGCTGGAATTATACCATAAATAAAATGGTGGGATGGTTTTCGGAAGAATATGGCGGTCCCTAGACATACGAATACAAAAATTAGGCATGTAACAAAGAAATATTTAAGGTGCGGTGCAAAGATGTTTTCAAGGTCGGTTATGTGGGGTGAGACTCTGCTTTTATAATAGCAGTACCAAAAAATATTTAATAGGTAAGCAATGGCTTGCGGCAAACAAAATGATGCCGGCCAAAAAATTCCTTTATATGCCCCGTAACGGTACTCTTTCGGTAATTGACCTGAGTCTAGCTCTACACTAATTATATTTTTCCACTCATGTTTACCTACGACGTCGCTTCGTTGTCCTAGTGGTGAAAATTGTAGGGCGCTCATGGCAGAGATAATAAATAATCCCAAAGCGAAGAAAATAAAAAACTTTTTGTTTGAATGCATGGTTTGCCCTAATCCAGAGATGGTGGTGTTCGCCAGGCGTGCTATTGACAAGACATTAGGTGCTGTACACGACGATAGACCCAGGCGACGCTAAAAAATATTGTCATTGTCTACTACTATTTATTTCATATATATTCAAGCAAGTTGGCGGTGTCACTAGGTGCTAGGACACAAATTACTATACGATCATATAGGCAGCAGAGAACCGGATGCGTTCTACTGCTTCATGTCCTCGTACGTGCAGATTTTTCCCCCGCGGTGGTTTCTAGCTAAAGCGGTTTGTGTTAGGCTTGTCAAACGGCTGAAGTATAGATGATAACCACCCGCCGCGCGCGGCGGAGACACTGCCAGGAGGACTGTTGACGATGGGATCGCCGGCCATCACGGAAACCAATCTCACCGGCCTGAAGCTCAAGGCCCGCGGCAAGGTGCGCGATATCTACGACCTGGGCGACAAGCTGCTCATCGTGGCCACCGACCGCCTCAGCGCCTTTGACGTGGTGCTGCCCGACCCCATCCCGGACAAGGGCCGCATCCTCACCCAGATGTCACTGTGGTGGTTCGAGCAGATGGCCGACATCACCGAAAACCACCTGGTGGCCAGCGACCTGGCCGACTTCCCGGCCGAGCTACAACCCTATGCCGAGCAACTGGAAGGCCGGTCCATGCTGGTGACCAAGTGCGAGCCCCTGGCCATCGAGGCCATCGTGCGCGGCTACGTGGCTGGCAGCGGGTGGAAGGACTACCAGGCCACCGGCGAGATATGCGGCTACAAGCTGCCGGAGGGCCTGCGGGAGTCCGACCGCTTGGAGCAGCCGCTGTTCACGCCCTCGACCAAGGCCGAGATGGGCGAGCACGACGTGAACATCTCGCTGGAGCAAGCCGCCGAGATAGTGGGTAAGGACCTGGCCGAGGAGGTGGCCCGGCGGGCCCTGGCCATTTATTCACGCGCCCGGGAGCTGGCCGCGGCCAGCGGCATCATCATCGCCGACACCAAGTTCGAGTTCGGCCTGGACGGCGAGCGGCTGCTGCTCATCGACGAGGTGCTCACCCCGGACTCCAGCCGCTTCTGGCCTATGGACGACTACCAGCCGGGCCGTAGCCAAAAGAGTTTTGACAAGCAGTTTGTGCGCAACTACCTGGAGGAGATCGGTTTCAACAAAAAGCCGCCGGCGCCCAAGCTGCCCCAGGAGGTCATCGACGGCACCCGCAAACGCTACCTGGAGGCGCTCACCCGGCTCACCGGCAAAAGCCTCTAGCCACCCCGGCGCGCGGCCGGGCGGCTGGCCAAGCCGGTGTGGGGCTGGTATGGTTGCAGGTCCTAGTTGACGGAGCTTGTTGGAGGTCAAGATGAAAGAACAAGTGCAAGAGGCGCTTAACAAGATACGGCCGGCCCTGCAACGCGACGGCGGGGACGTGGAGTTGGTGGAAGTGAGCGACGACGGGGTGGTGAAGGTCAAGCTGCAGGGTGCCTGCGGCGGCTGCCCCATGAGCCAGATGACCCTCAAAATGGGCATCGAAAAGGTGGTCAAGGAAGCGGTCCCGGCCATCAAGTCCGTGGAATCGGTCTAGGCCCGTCCACGTCTTTTTTGCCATCGGCGAGGTGGGCGGTGTCGAGCGCCAGTCTGGGTATTGTGCTGGTCGAAGGGGACGGCGCGGCGGCTGATTTCCTGGCCCAGGCCCTGGAGTCCCAGGGACACCGCGTCCTCGGCGTGGCCGATAATGCCGCGGCCGCCCTGGACATGCTCCAGCGGCTAAACCCCGAGCTGGCCGTATTGGGCCGCCACCTGCCCGACACCACGGCCCCGGCCCTGGCCCAACGGCTTTACCGGCAGCGCCCCCTGCCGGTGGTGCTCATCTCAGGTGACGAGCAAGCCCCCCCAGAACTGGACCCCGCCTCACAAGTGATTCATTGCTGGCTGCCCTGGCCGGTGGACCCCTTTACCCTGGCCGCCGGCGTCTTGGCGGTGAACCAGAGCTTCGCGCGCATCCAGGCGCTCCAGGGGGAGATAGACGACCTGAAGCAGGTCCTTCACACCCGCAAGCTCACCGAGCGGGCCAAGGGTCTGCTGATGGAGGCCCAGGGCCTCAGCCGGGACCAGGCCCAGACCATATTGCAGCAAAGGGCCGACGCCAAGGGCGTGTCCCTGGCCGAGGCCGCCGGCCAGGTGATCGAGTCGCTCGGTAATGCCGAAGATGGCGGGCGCCGGGAAATCAGGCGCGGTGGTAAGGGGTCCCGGCCAGGATAGTGTGGCCGCGGTAGAGTTGTTCCAGGGCCACCACCGCGGCCAGCTCGTGGGGCAGGGTGATGGGCCCCAAGCTCACCCGGCTATCGGCCCGTTGCAGAACCGTCTCGCCCAGCCCCAGGGCGCCGCCGATCACCAGCACCAACCGGCCGGTTCCAGCCAGGCGGGCCTGGTCCAGGCGGCGGGCCCACTCCTTTGACGACCAGCCCCGGCCGCGCAGGTCCAGGGCCCACACCCGGTCACGATCCTGCAAGGCATCTACGATACGCTTGTCTTGGCGCGAGATGATCTCGGCCTGGCTGCGGCCGCCGGCCGCGCGGCAGGCGCGCACCACCTGGTGGCCGCAGCCGCCGTAGGGTTTGAGCCGGCGGCGGTAAAGCTCGATCCCGGCCCTGGCGTGATCGGTCTTGGGCTTGCCCACGGTGAGCAGCAGGTGGGTCACGATTTGCTCAGCAGGAATACCGCCTCGGCCTGGGCCAGCACCCCCGGCTGGTCGGCCAGCTCCAGGCGGGCGGCGGCCTTGGCCCGGCGGCCGTTGGTCTCGGTGATCCAGCCGCGCACCACCAGCTCCCGGTCCAGGGGCACCGGCTTGCGGTAGCGCATCTGGGCGTTGATGGTCACCGCCTGGCCCACGTAGCGGATCACCGCGTGGGCCATGATCTCGTCGAGCAGGGTGGCGGTCACCCCGCCGTGGGCGATGCCGGACCAGCCCTGCCAGCGGCGGTCCAGGGTGATGCGGCACAGGGCCTCGGGCTCGGAGTACTCCACCCGCATGCCCAGGCCGTGGGGGTTGCGCTGGCCGCAGGCAAAGCAGTACTGGTCGTCTTCCAGCTCGCCGTTGTCCAGGATGCTCATGAGCGTTTCTCCAGCCCCAGGCGGGTGGCGATCTCGCCGGCGGTGAGGGTGACGTAGCGCTCAAAGGCCTCGCCCTCCAAGGGGCTGCCCGGCGCGGGCAGTTGTTGCAATCCCTCGGCCACCATCTCCTGGGGCAGGTTGATCAACTCGGGCCGGGGGTGCACCCCGAACTCGGGCGGGAAGGAGTCCTCGAAGTACATCTGCTGAAAGCCGATGAACTTGAGGTGGTGGGCGGTGGCGTCCAGGACGGCGTATTCGTCGGAGCTCACCAATCCCAACTCCGCCGCCCGGGCCAGCCCGGCCAGGGACTCGCCGCCCTGGGTGCAGACGATGTGGCCGTGCCGGTTGGCCAGGATCATGTGGTCCATGATCGACTGCTCGTCCACCTGGATCACCTGGAACTTGTCGCCCCCGGCCATTTGGTCGTAGCGGATGGCCAGGTCCACTACCCGGGGCATGGAGACCGGGTTGCCGATCATGGCCGCCTGGGCCACCGAGGGCCGCACCGTGACCGGCCGCCATACCCGCCGGGCCGCGTCTTGCTCGCTGTAGTACTGGAATACCGGGTCGGCGTGCCGGCTCTGCACCCCGAACACCTTGGGCAGCTCGGTGATGATGCCCAGATCAAAGAGCTTCATCAGCCCGGCCATCACCGCGCTGATGTTACCGGCGTTGCCGATGGGCACGAACAGGGCGCGGCCGGCCAGGTCGTAGTCCAGGTCCTGGGCCACCTCGAAGGAGTAGGATTCCTGGCCCAGGATGCGCCAGGCGTTCTTGGAGTTGAGTAGGGCCACCTGGTAGTTTTCGGCCAGGTGCTCCACCACTTTCATGCAATCGTCGAACACGCCGGGCAGCTCGAAGACCCGGGCGCCGGAGCCCAGCGGCTGGGCCAGTTGCTGGGGGGTGACCTTGCCGCGCGGCAGCAGCACCGCGCTGGCCACCGCCGGCGCCAGGTAGGCCCCGTACAGGGCGGCGGCGGCCGAGGTGTCGCCGGTGGAGGCGCAGACGCTCAGCACCCGGCCGATGCCCTGGTGTTCGATGAGGTAGCGGATGTAGCTCAGGGCCACGGCCATGCCTCGGTCCTTGAACGAGGCCGAGGGGTTTTGGCCGTCGTTCTTGAAGCAGAAGTCCCGGCCGATTAGTTGGCGCAGGGGCGGGTTGGCCTCCACCAGGGGGGTGTGACCCTCGCCCAGGTACACCACGCTGTCGAGGGGGATCACCGGGGCCATGATCTCCTGGTAGCGGAAGATGCCCTTCATGGCCGGCAGGTTGAGCATGCGCCGCAGGTCGAATATCTCCCGCCAACGGGGGCCGGGGGTCTTTTTGAGCCGGTCGAATTGCTGGTCCTCGATGAGCAGTACTTCCCCGCAGTCGGGGCAGGTGTAGAGCAGCTCGTCTATGCCGTGATGCGTGCCGCAACCCAGGCAGCGGTAGAGCATCTCACCCCCCGGCCGGGGGATGAGCACCTTTTGGTCCTCGACCGAAAAATCTTCCAGACGCATACCGTACCCCTTGCCATAACTATTGAGGTTTGCAATATATGCCGCCGCCCCAACCCTGTCAATCAATCCGCGGGCCGCGGTTAGCGTGGCGGGTAGTCAAAACGCAAAGGTGTTCAAATCGTTCCCCGGCCTGCCGCGGTCCGGCGTTTGGGGGGAGGGGTTGGTTTCCAGGATGGATGTGATTGCCAGGAGCCCGCCGGTGCCGCGGAGCGCTTATCCCCGGCCCAGGTGCAACCAACGTATGGCTCGCCCCGTGTGGCCAGCCCGCCCATGGACACTCTGGTCCCGTGGTGGCGCTGTCCCCGTGGTAGCGCTGGCCGCCGGCGTGGTGCGGCACGTGGCCGGGTCTGCGGTGTGAATTGAGTGATATAGCTGGCGTGTGCGCCAAGGCCCGGCTGCCTGGTGTGCCCGTCAAGGCCCCGCGTCCGTCAACGCCCGGCTGGCTGTGGTACCCGTCCGCGCCGGCTGGCTGGTGTGTGTCAACGCCCGGCTGCCTGGTTGCCCGTCAGCCCCCCGCGTCCGTCAACGCCCCGCTGCCTGGTTGCCCGTCAACCTCCCGCCAGGTGGTCGGTCCGCCAAGGCCCCGCGCCACAGCCGGCCGCCGGCTGCTGTTAGCCTGCGGACGCCAGGCGGCGGGTCTTCTTCTTGGCCTTGCTGATGCGACGGCGCAGGCGGTCCACGGCGGCCTTGTCGCCGGCCTCGCGGGCCTCGTCGCGGGCGGCCTTGAGTTCCACGATCTTGGCCTTGAGCTGCCGGATGGCCCCGGTGTCGACCTTGCGGCCGTCTTCGTCCACGATACCCTTGGCTTCCTTGATGGCCTCGATGAGCTCAGGCTTGTTCATGGAGTGGACGCCGACGATACCATCGAGGGTAAGAGCCAGCTCGCGCAGCTCCTTGGCGGTCATTTTCTCAAGTGGTTTTTCTTTAACTGCTTTCTCGGCCATGGTTGTCTACGCCTCGTAGTTGGGCTGGTTGTGGTCCTGGGGTGAGCCAGGGTATTTATCGAAATCGGTATTTTACTGGTCTAGCTAATCCTTTGCAAGTTTTTTCAAGAAGGGGTGATCAATTCCATGGTCAGGGGGAACAGGGTGGTGGATTTGTTTTTCGAGGCCACCTCGCGCAGGGTCTGGGGGTGGCGGGCCATGGACCGGACCAAGGCGACCGGCCAGCACGACGTGCCACAGCGCGCCGGAGCCGGGCTGGCCCAGGGCCGGGGGACCGGCCGTGGCCATGAGACCCAGCCCCAACAGGCAAATCAGCACCAGCCGTGGCATCTTCATTCCTCCAGGCGGCGGACCATCTCCTTGAGGTCGGCGTAGGCCTCGCGCTTCTTAGCCGGGCTGCGCAGCAGGTAGGCCGGGTGAAAGGTCGGCAGCAGGGGCCGGCCCAAGAATTCCTGCCACCTCCCCCGCAGGGCGCTGATGGGCGCCTTGGTGTCGAGCAGGGCCTGGGCGGCCGGCCGGCCCAGGGTGAGGATCACCGCCGGGGCGATGGCTTTTACCTGGGCCTCCAAGAAGGGGCGGCAGGCGTCTACTTCCTCGGGGCGGGGGTCCCGGTTGCCCGGCGGGCGGCACTTGACGATGTTGGTGATGTAGACCTCGCCCCGCTTGAGCCCCACCGCGGCGAGCATGCGCTCCAGCAGCTTGCCGGCCGGCCCCACGAAGGGCAGCCCGCGACGGTCCTCCTGTTGGCCCGGTCCCTCGCCGATGATCATGAGCCGCGCCGTGGCCGGGCCCTGGCCAAAGACGATATTGCGGCGCTCGGCGCTGAGGGAGCACCTGGTACATTGCCCCATGTGCAGGGCGATGGACTCAAGGTCCCGGGGGATATCATCGGCCGGGCCGCCCAAGGCCTGGAGCAGGCGGGCCAGGTCTTGCCGGTCGCCGGCCACCAGGTTTAGCCCCAGCCGCCGGCGCCAGGCCAGGTGGTTGCGCAGCTCGTTTATTACGCCGGGATCATGCATAACGCGGGATAACGCTTCCCCGATTCAGCCGCCCGGGCCGCAACCCCGGCGGTGAGAAGGCCCCGCCGGCCCTTGGCCGCGGTGGTTTGGCCATGGCCGGGGATGCTTGGTCAGCTCTTTTTGCGACGTCGCTCGATAATGCGCGACACCCGATTGAGGATACGCTGGGCCACCTCCCACTTGGGCAGCAGGGGCAGGCTCTCCACCCGGCCGTCGGGGGTGATGATGCGCACCCGGTTGGTGGACACCGCGAACCCGCTGGCCGGGTCGGTGACATCGTTGGCCACCAGCAGGTCGAGCTTTTTGGCCTTGAGCTTGGCTTGGGCGTTGGCCACGATGTCTTCGGTCTCGGCCGCGAAACCCACCAGGATTTGGCCCTCGGTGGTGCGGCTGAGGTGGGCCAGGATGTCCGGGGTGCGCACCAGCTCGCAGGTCTCGCTCTTGCGGTCGCCCTTCTTGATCTTTTGGGGCGCGCAGTCGGTGGGCCGAAAGTCACTCACCGCGGCGGCCATGATCGACACCTCGGCGTCGGCGGCGTGGCGCAGCACCGCCTCTTGCATCTCCTGGGCGCTGGTCACCCGCACCGTGTGCACCCCCCAGGGGTCTGGTAGGTGGGTGGGGCCCAGCACCAGCCAGACCTCGGCGCCCCGGCGGCGGGCGAAACGGGCCAGCTCGATGCCCATGCGGCCCGAGGAGGGGTTGGAGATGTAGCGCACCGGGTCTAAGTGTTCGCGGGTGGGGCCAGAGGTGATGAGCACTTTCACCCCTTCCAGGTCGTGGGGGGTGACCAGGCACTGGACCGCGTCGGCCAGGTCGGTCGGCTGGCTCATGCGGCCTGGGCCTTCCTCGCCGCAGGCGGTGCGCCCGGGCTCGGGACCCAGGAACAAGACCCCGCGCCCCGCCAGCTTGGCGATGTTCTCGCTGGTGGCCGGGTGGGCGTACATCTGGGGGTTCATGGCCGGGGCCATGAGGATCGGCGCCCGGGTGGCCAGCAGGATGGTGGTGAGCAGGTTGTCGGCCTGGCCGGCCGCCGCCTTGGCCAGGGTGTTGGCCGTGGCCGGGGCCACCACCACCGCGTCGGCCCAGCGGGCCAACTCGATATGGCCGATGGTGGCCTCTTGGTCGGCCTGGAACATATCGCCGGCCACCGGCAGGTCGGTCAAGGCGGCAAAAGTGAGCGGGGCGATGAACTTGGCGGCCGCCTCGGTCATCACGGTGCGCACCGCCACCCCCCGCTGGGTGAGCAGGCTGGCCAACTCGGCTGCCTTGTAGGCGGCGACGCCGCCGGTCACGCCGAGCAATACGCGTGGTTTATCTCCTAGTTCCATAATCTTACAGGGACGGAGCCACCCAGATTTCCACCTTGGTGGTTAGCGTGCCCTCCTTGATGACGATGACGCAGGTCTTGCCCTGCTTGGCAAAGAACAGGGCGGTCTTGGGATACTTGAAAGAGCTCTTGAGCACCCAGTTGTCCTTGGCCATGGCCTCCACGAAGAAGTTGATCAGGCTCTCCAGCTCCACCCGGTCCTCGAAGACCAGCACCCCGGCCTTGAAGTTGCCCACCCTAAAGAGGATGGATTCGTCGCGCTGCAGGGTGAGGCTTTTGGGCACCTGGATGTCGTCGAAATCATAGTAGCGACCGTAACTCTGGGCCGGTTGGGTGCCGCTGGTCGATTTGGCCCCGGCTGACGTGGAGTCCTGTCGCATCAGGCTGCACCCGGCCGGGCTAAGCGCCAAGGCCAGGACGATGATGGCCATAAGTACGGAGCGCTTCATTTCCTTCTCCTCGTGTTGGTGTCAAGCGGCGGGCTTGGGTGGGACCAGCAGTTCCTCCAGCGGCTTGCGCGCGGGGGAGTATTGCCGATCCTGCGGCCAACCCAGGGCCAGCACCGCCATTAGTTCCAGTTCTTCGTCCAGACCAAGCACTTGGCGCACCTGGTCGGCGTTTTTGAGTATCTCGCCCAGCCACACGGCTCCCAGGCCCAGGCTGTGGGCCATGAGCAGCATGTTTTGCAGGCAGGCCCCCATGGCTTGGTAGTCCTTGACCGGGTTATACATGGAGGGCTGGTGGATGAATACCGCGATGAGCATATCGGCCTGGCGCACCACCCGGGAGTAGTGGGTGAGTTCGGCGACGGCCTGCTTAAGGTCCGCATCGCGCACCACCGAAAACCGCCAGGGCTGATGGTTCAACCCGCTGGGGGCCCAGCGGCCGGCCTCCAGGATCATCTGCACCGCCTGGTCGTCAACCGGCCGGCCAGTGTAATGACGCACGCTGCGGCGGCTCTTGATCAGCTCCAGCATGTCCGAAGGTTGCAAGGCCACCTCCCCGGTTGAACTTAATTGGCAGCTTAACAAGCGGGCCTGGAAGCGTCAAGCAGACCCGGCGCCCGGCAAATATCTTGCCCCGGGCCGGGGCCAAGGTTAAACTAACCTCCGGTAATAAGGTTCTCCTCAAGACAGGACGCGAAGCGGACGATGTTTCTTTCCCCCCGCAGACGGCTCCGAGGCGCAGTGGTGTTCCTGGCGGCGGTCTGGCTGGTCGCCGGACCGGTGTCGGCGGCCACCGCGGCCGACACCGGCGGCGGTATTATCATCGGTACCATCGGCGACGCCACCAGCATGATCCCCATGATCACCAGCGACTCGGCCAGCCACGAGATGAGTGGTTACTGCTACAACGGCCTGCTCAAGTATGACCGCGACCTCAAGTTGGTGGGCGACCTGGCCCAGTCCTGGGAGGTGAGCCCCGACGGCCTCACCATCACCTTTCACCTGCGCCGGGGGGTGGTCTTCCACGACGGTAAGCCCTACACCTCGGCCGACGCCCTGTTCAACTACCGCTTTATGGTAAACCCCAAGACCCCCACCGCCTACTCCGGAGACTACCTGCAGGTGGCCAAGGCCGAGGCGCCGGACCCCTACACCTTCCGGGTGACCTATAAAGAACCCTACGCCCCGGGGCTGGCCTCCTGGACCCTGCCCCAGATGCCGGCCCACCTGCTCCGCGGGGTGGACGTGCGCAAGAGCCCCCTGAACCGCCACCCCATCGGCACCGGCCCCTACCGTTTTAAATCCTGGCGCCCCGGCGCCCAGGTGGTGCTCACTTATTTTGACCGCTACTTCCGGGGGCGGCCCTACCTGGACCAGGTGATCTACCGGGTCATCCCGGACATGGCCACCCTGTTTTTAGAGCTGCGCTCCGGCGGGGTGGACTGGATGGGGCTCACCGCCCTGCAGTACCGCCGCCAGACCAATACGCCCTTTTTCAAGCGCCACTACCGGAAATACCGCTACCCCTCCTCGTCCTACACCTACCTGGGCTACAACCTGCGCGACCCCCGCTTTCAGGACAAACGGGTGCGCCAGGCGCTTTCCTACGCCATTGACAAAAAGGAGATCATCAAGGGGGTGCTGCTGGGCCTGGGCCAGGTGGCCACCGGGCCCTACAAGCCGGGCACCGAGTGGTACAACCCCAAGGTGCGGCGCTATCCCTACGACCCGGCCCGGGCCCGCGAGCTGCTAAAGGCCGCCGGGTGGAGCGACCATGACGGCGACGGCTGGCTGGACAAAGAGGGCCGGCGCTTCGAGTTCGTGCTCATGACCAACCAGGGCAACCAGGCCCGCACCAACACCGCGGTGATCATCCAGCACCGCCTGGCCAAGATCGGCGTCAAGGTGGACATCCGGGTCATCGAGTGGTCGGCTTTCGTTACCGAGTTCATCAACAAGGGCCGCTTCGAGGCCATCGTGCTGGGCTGGACCATCCCGCCCGACCCCGACCTCTTTGACGTGTGGCACAGCTCCAACATCGGGCCGGGCAAGCTCAACATGACCGCCTATCGCAACCCCGAGCTGGACCGGCTCCTGGAGCGCGCCCGCCGCACCTTCGACCCCGCCCGGCGCAAGGCCTACCTGGACCGGGTCCAGGTGATCATGGCCGAGGACCAGCCCTACACCTTTTTATACGTGCCCGACGCCCTGCCGGTGGTGCACGCCCGCTTTAAAGGCATCGTGCCCGCGCCGGCCGGCATATCCTATGACTTCATCCGCTGGTGGGTGCCCAAGGCCCTGCAGCGCCACAGCCTGACCCGCTGAGAGGCTTATGCTCAAGTACCTGGCCAAACGACTGGCGATGATGGTGCCGCTTCTGATCGGCATTACCTTCATCAGCTTCGTGGTGATGCACCTGGCCCCCGGCTCGCCGGTGGATTTGGCCACCACCCTCAATCCCAAGGTGAGCGAGATAGCCATGGAGCGGCTCACCAAGATCTACGGCCTGGACAAACCGGTCTACGAGCAATACTGGAACTGGCTCCAGCGCCTGGCCGTGCTGGACTTCGGCCGCAGCTTCGCGCCCGACGGCCGGCCGGTGCTCGACAAGATCGCCGAACGCCTGCCCATCACCATAACCATCAACCTGCTGAGCCTCATGCTGGTCTTGGTGGTGGCGGTGCCCATCGGGGTCTACAGCGCCACCCACCAGGGTTCGGTCTTTGACCAGGCCACCACGGTATTTGTCTTCGTGGGCTTTGCCACCCCCACCTTCTGGCTGGCCCTGTTGTGCATGACCCTCTTCGGGGTGCACCTGGGCTGGCTGCCCATCAGCGGCATCAAGTCCCTGGACCATGCCCAGATGAGTTGGCTGGGCCAGTTGGGGGACTACGCCCGCCATCTCTTCTTGCCGGTGGTGGTGAGTGCCATCGGCGGGCTGGCCGGCATGAGCCGTTACATGCGGGCCAACATGCTCGAGGCGGTGCGCCAGGACTACATCACCACCGCCCGGGCCAAGGGGCTCAGCGAGGTCGCGGTGATCTACCGCCACGCCATGCGCAACGCCATGATGCCGGTGATCACCATCCTGGGGCTGAGCCTGCCGGCGCTCATCGGCGGCTCGGTGATCTTCGAGTCCATCTTCGCCATCAACGGGGTGGGCAAGCTGTTTTACGACGCGGTGATGGCCCGCGATTACCCCCTGGTCATGGGCGGCCTGGTGCTGGGCGCGGTGCTCACTCTGGTGGGTAACCTCCTGGCCGATGTGAGCTACGGCCTGGCCGATCCCCGGGTGAGGGCGTCATGAGCGTGCAGCCCGGCATGTTCGGCGATTTCCAGGATCGCCTGCGCACCAACCGGCTGGCCATGGCCGGGGCGGTGGTGGTGTTGGTCCTGGTGGCGGTGGCCCTGCTGGCCCCGCTGGTGGCCCCGGACGATCCCAACCGCATCGACGTGGACGCCATCCTGCTGCCCCCGGGCCCGGACCATCTCTTTGGCACCGACGAACTGGGCCGCGACGTGCTGAGCCGCATGATCTACGGCGCCCGCGTCAGCCTGGAGGTGGGCATCGTCAGCGCGGGCATCGCCACCCTGGTGGGGGTGCTGTTGGGCGCCCTGGCCGGCTACTACGGCGGCTGGGTGGAGGCGCTGATCATGCGCTTCGTGGACATCATGCTTTGTTTTCCCACCTTCTTCCTCATCCTGGCGGTCATCGCCATGCTGGAGCCCAACATCCTCAACATCATGGCCGTGATCGGGTTAACCAGTTGGATGGGGGTGGCCCGCCTGGTGCGCGCCGAGTTCCTCTCGCTCAAGGAACGCGACTACGTAACCGCCGCCCGCTCCCTGGGGGCCGGCGACCTGCGCATCATCTTTCGCCACATCCTGCCCAACGCCATGGCCCCGGTGCTGGTGGCCGCCACCCTGGGGGTGGCCGGGGCCATCCTCACCGAGAGCGGCCTGAGCTTCCTGGGCCTGGGGGTGCAGCCGCCGCTGGCCTCCTGGGGCAATATCCTCAGCCAGGGCAAGGCCAACATCGAGATCGCCTGGTGGCTCTCGCTCTTTCCCGGCCTGGCCATCCTGGTCACCGTGCTGGCCTACAACCTCTTGGGCGAAGGCATACGCGACGCCCTGGACCCGCGCTTGCGATAGGGGAGGGGGGCGATTTTGGGGAAGCCTTGGTCCCAGGACAGTCAACCAGCCATCTCCCTGTTGCAGCGGCGGCGCGCCCAGGCCGAGCTGGTGGCGCGGGTCTACGACGTGCTGCAAGCCGAACACGGCCGCCAGGCCGCCCTGGAGACCATCGCCGCGGCGGTGGAGGCCGACGCCCGCGCCGCCGGCAAAGCCTTTGCGGCCCAGGCCCCGGCCGGCCCCTGCCTGGCCCACTTCGCCACCGTGCTGGAGGTGCTGGGGGCCGGGGGACAGGGGTTGGAGCTGGCTGACGTAGAACAAGGCGGCGACCGCTTCACCTACCGGGTCACCCGCTGCGGCTACCTGGAGATGTACGCCGCGATGGGCATTGACCCGGAGTTGGCCTACGCGCTGTCTTGCGGGCGCGACTACGCCTTTGCCATGGGCTACCATCCCCGGCTCAAGCTGGAGCGGCCCCGCACCCTGGGCCGCGGCGATCACGACTGCCTGTTCAATTATGTTTGGGCCGACACCTGACCGGCCATGGAGTTGCGATGATCCTGAGAAACCTACAGCATCCCGAGGTGCAGGCCACCCGTTACCGGGCCCACGACGGCGGCATCGCCCACATGATCCTGGACACCCGCCACTTGCAGACCCTGATGTTTTTGGCCCATGCTCACGTGCCCCCCGGCGAGAAGCTCTCGGGCCACGTGGACCCCATGGAGGAGATATACATCATCCAGAGCGGCAGCGGCCTGATGCAGGTGGGCCAGGACAAACAGCGGGTGAAAGCCGGCGACGCCATCCACATCCCCATCGGCGATTTCCACGAGCTCACCAACGACACCGACGAGGATCTCACCATCTTGGTGGTGGCCGGCCTCATCCCCGGCGGATGGCGCTGATGGGGCGGGGTGGAGCTTAGCTGAATCCCCGGTACAGGCCGCCATCGATGAGGTAGCTGACGCCGGTGATATAGGCGCTGCGCTCCGAGGCCAGGAACACCACCAGGTCGGCGAACTCGTCGGGCCGGCCGATGCGCCCCACCGGGATGTTGGCCACCACGGAGGCCAGGGCCTCCTCCGGGGTGATGCCCCCGGCGGCCGCCCGGTGCTCCATGAGCTGCTCCACCCGTTCGGTCTTGATCCAGCCGGGCAGCACGTTGTTCACCGTGACCCCGGCCGCGGCCACCTCGTCGGCCAGGCTCTTGGCCCAGCCCACCACCGCCGCCCGGATGGAGTTGGAGAGCATCAGCGCCGGCAGGGGTTGCTTGACGGACACCGAGGTCATGTTGATGATGCGGCCCCAGCCGGCCTCGACCATGGCCGGCAGCACCGCCCGGGCCATGGCCTGGGCCGGCAGCAGGGTGAGCTCCACCGCCGCGCGCCAGTCGTCCTCGCTGAAGTCGTCAAAGCCGCCGGCCGGCGGTCCGCCGGCGTTGGTCACCAGGATGTCCACCCGGCCGAAGTGCTCCACCGCCGCGGTCGCGAAGTCGTGGGCCGCCCCCTTTGCCGACAGGTCCACCGCCCGGCGGAACACCCGGCGGCCGTACTGGCCGCGCAGTTCGTCTTCGGCCTGGTTGAGCCCCTCCTGGCCGCGGGCGCAGATGGCCAGGTCGCAGCCCTCGGCGGCCAGGCCCCGGGCCACGGCCCGTCCCAGCCCCTTGCTGGCGCCGGCCACCAGGGCCACCTTTCCCTCAATACCCATCAACATGACGATTCCTCCCGGCGGCGGCCTCTTGCAGCTCAACCAGGCGGGTGTAGAGCCCGCCGGCCGCCAAAAGTTGTTGGTGTGTGCCCTGCTCGACGATGCGCCCCCGGCTCATCACCAGGATGCGGTCGGCGTGCTGGATGGTGGACAGGCGGTGGGCCACCACCAACGAGGTGCGGCCGGCCATGACCCGAGGCAGGGCGTCTTGGATGAGACGCTCGGACTCGGGGTCCACCGCGCTGGTGGCCTCGTCCAGCACCAGTACCGCCGGGTGTCCGGCCAGGGCCCGGGCCAGGGCCAGCAGTTGCCGCTGGCCGGCGCTGAGCCTACGGGCGCCCTCGCCCAGCTCGGTGTCCAGGCCGTGGTCCAGTTGCTCCACGAAGTGCCGCGCCCCGCTCACCTCCAGGGCTTGGCGCAGGTGCGCCTCGTCAATCCAGTCGCGGCCCAGCACGATATTGTCGGCCACCGTGCCGGCCAGCAAAAAGACGTCCTGGTCCACCAGGGCCACCCGGCGGGCCAGCTCGCCGCGCTCCACCCGGGTGAGGTCCACCCCGTCGATCAAGACCCGCCCCTCCTGGGGATCGTACAGGCGCAGCAGCAGGTTCACCAGGCTGGACTTGCCCGCGCCGGTGGC
>JAMOVV010000187.1 GCA_027067385.1 Desulfarculaceae bacterium | reverse complement strand
TTTAAGCGCCCTCACCGCCCTGCCGCAAAAGCCCTACGTCCCGCTCACCACCAACGGGGTGCGCCTGGCCGAGTTGGCCGAGCCCCTGTATAAAGCCGGGGTGCGCGGCCTCAACGTGAGCCTGGACACCCTGCGCCCCGAACGCTACGCCCGCATCACCGGACATGACCTGTGCCTGCAGGTGCGCCGCGGCATCCGGGCGGCCCAGGCGGCCGGCTTCCGGATGGTCAAGATCAACGTGGTGCTCATGGCCGGGGTCAACGACGACGAGGTGCTGGACTTCGCCCGCCTCACCATGGAGGAGCCCATCGCGGTGCGCTTCATCGAGTTCATGCCGGTGGGCGACAACTCCTGGTCGTGGGACAAGCTGGTGCCCTCCCAGCAGGTGTTGGACCAGGTGGCCCGGTTGGGCCAGCTGACCCCGCTTTCTCCCGGCCCGGACGACGGCCCGGCCCGGCGCTACCGCTTCCAGGGGGCCTGCGGCGAGTTGGGCATCATCTCCCCCATGAGCCAGCACCACTGTCCCTCCTGCAACCGGCTGCGCATCACCCCCGAGGGCACCCTCAAGACCTGCCTGTTCTCCGACGAGGAGATTGACCTGCGCGCGGTCTTGCGGGGCGGGGCCGGCGACGCGGAGCTCAAGGAGGTCATGCGCGACGCGGTGAACTGCAAGCCCGAGGGCATTCCCCAACACAGCAGGCCCAGCACCGTGCGCAAGTGCCTGCGTTCCATGAAAACCATCGGCGGCTAGCTCCCAGCGGATGCAGCTCAGAGTGTCCACGCGAGGCGTGGGTCCCTTTTGCCTTGACATGTCGGCCCCGGCGTTTTATTTATATTCGACCTGACCTATGTCATTTCTGGCATATATTATTGCAGGCCTGGCCGGTAACGCTGGGACAACCCGAGGAGGACGGCATGAGACGCTACCTGTGGATTTTGACCCTGTTGGTTTTTCTGATCACGGCCACCGGCGCCATGGCGGCGCAGCGGTTGCGTTTGGCCACCACCACCAGCACGGAAAACACCGGGCTGCTCTATGCCCTGATCCCACCGTTTGAAAAGGCCCATGGGGTGCAGGTCCACGTCATCTCGGTGGGCACCGGCAAGGCGCTCAAGCTGGGCCAGCGCTGCGACGTGGACGTGGTGATGGTGCACGCCCCGGCGGCGGAAAAGAAATACGTGGCCGCCGGTTTCGGGGTGGACCGCCGGCGGTTGATGCACAACTTTTTTGTCATCGTGGGACCGGCCGATGACCCGGCCGGCGTGGCCCGGGCCGGAGGCGCGGTGGCGGCCTTCAGGCGCATAGCCAAGGCCGGGGCGCTCTTCGTGTCGCGGGGGGACAACTCTGGCACCAACATGAAGGAGCTGGCCATCTGGCGCGCGGCCGGGATCAAGCCGCAGTGGCCCGGCTACAAGGAGGCGGGCCAGGGCATGGGCGCGGTGCTCACCATGGCCGGCCAGTTGGGAGCCTACACCCTCACCGACACCGGCACCTACCTGAAGTACCAGAGCGCCGGCAAGCTCAAGCTCAAGATACTGGTGAGCCAGGACGCCTACCTGAAAAACCCTTACCACGTGATGATGGTCAACCCGGCCCGCTGCCCGCAGGTGAAGGCCAAGCTGGCCAAGGCCTTCTTGGACTACCTGGTGTCGCCCCAGGCCCAGAAGATCATCAGGGAGTTCAAGGCCGGGGGGCAGCAACTCTTCTGGTCGGACGTGCTACCCTAATATATTGATGTTGCGCGGGAGGTATTGCGACGTGGATAAAAAATTGCGGTTGATGGTTGGGGCGCTGGTGCTGACCGTGTTGGCGCTGGGAGCGCCGGGACAGGCGGACGCTCAATCGCCGCCAGCCAAGCTATCGGTGAATGAACAAATCCTCCAGATACTACTGGAGCGCAAGATTGTTTCCCAGCAGCAGTACCTGCGGCTGAAAAAGCAGGTAGAGCAGGAACGCCGGGAGCAGGCCGGCCGCTACCAGGCGGTGTACCAGCCGGGCCAAGGCCTGTCCCTGCGGGCCAAGGACGGCTCGGCCAGCGTGGCCCTCACCGGCCGCTTACAGCTAGACGGCAAGGCCTTGGTGGGCGACCACAGCGGCCACTCCTCGTTTTACGTGCGCCGGGCCCGGCTGGCCGCCCGGGTGAAGTGGCACCGTTACTTCTCGGCCTTTGTGGAGGCCGAGTTCGGCAAGGGCAAGGCCGCGCTCAACGACGGCTACTTGACCATCGCCTTCCAGCCCCGGTGGCGGCTGCGCTTCGGCCAGTTCAAGCAGCCCTTCAGCCTGGAGGAGCTGCACTCGGACAACTGGATATGGACCATCGAGCGTTCCTTGGCCAACCGCCTGGTTCCCAGCCGGGACATGGGGGCCATGGTCTTCGGAGACCTGGGTCGGGGCGCGCTCTACTATTTTCTGTCGGTCTACAACGGCAACGGCAAGAACCGGGCGGCTGACATCGACGAGGCCAAGGACATCGCCTTACGAGTGACCCTGGCCCCCCTGCGCTACACCGGCAGCCGCTTGTTCAAGGACTTCTACCTGGGCGCGGCGGTCACCTACGGCGTGCAGCACAGCGAGGCCGCCGACTGGGTCGGCGGCGGCCGGCTCACCACCCAGGCCGGCACTACCTGGTTCAAGGTAGACCCGGCCGTGCGTCAAAACGGCGGCCGCCTGCGTTGGGGGGTGGAGCTTTTCTGGAGCGTGGGACCGCTGGCGGTGATGGGCGAGTTCATGCGGGTCAATTACAACGGGCTGGAGCTGGACACCACCGGCGCCGAGGGCGAGGTGGGCGGTACCACCACCCGCGACCTGGCCATCTGGGGTGGCTACGGCCAGGTCTCCTGGATGATCACCGGCGAGCACGTTCGTTTCCGCGGCGGCAAACCAGCGGCCGTTCGTCCCCGCCGCAACTTCGGCTGGGGAGCCGGCCAAGGCTGGGGAGCTTGGCAACTGGTGTTTCGCTACGATTTCGCCCGGGCCGACGCCGCTTGGCTGGACATGGGCTACGTGGACCGCGACGCTTACTCTGACGGAGCCCGCGGCTTCACCCTGGGGCTGAACTGGTACCTCAACGAGATGGTGCGCTGCATGGTCAACTTCTACAGCTACCGCTTTGACCGCGACATCGTGGCCAACACGGTGCGTATGTCCCGCGAGCAGGGCTTCTTGGCCCGCATCCAGTTGGTCTTCTGAGCCCGGCGGCTATCGCCAGGCAAGGGCCGGCGGGGCAAACCCGCCGGCCCTTGTTGATTATTCGTCATTAGGCGTGGAACTTGGATAATTATTTTTTGTTGTCTTTTCCGAAGAAAATGATACCGGGCTTGTGGGGACGGTCTTCGCAGCCTGTCCCTTGGCTCGGCTCAGGTTATGCTCCATCATGGGTTGGCGTTATTTTCATCGGAAAAGACACGCAGATGATTGTCTTCATAATGATCCCCGGTAAAATCCACGCAAAACGACGAAGCCCCTTTTTATCGACCGCTTGATGCCGCCGCAAAAAACCGCCGCCTTGGACCGCGATCCAAGACGGCGTTGGTTGTCTGCCGGCCAGCCCCGGGCCAGGCATGCCCGGCGCTAGGTTACGGCTATTTCTTCAGCGGTTTCTTGGACGGCTGGCGCACGTGGCACTGGCCGCACATCACCGGCCCGCTCTTCTTGCCCCGGGCCAGGGTGCGCTGGTGGCAGCCCTTGCAGTTGCGGTGAAAGGCGTCCAACAGGGTGACCGGCACCTCGGCGGAGCCGCCCACCTTGTGGCACTCGGCGCACTCCTGCCCCTGGCCGCCTTCCTCGTTCTCAAAGACGAAGAACTCGTGGTGGCAGACCTGGCAGCGGATAATGGCTTCGTGCTGGTCGTGGTCAAAGACCGCCGGGGGGCGTTGCGGCGTGCCGAACTCGCTTACCGCCAGCCCGGCGGGCTCGTCGTCGCCCTTCTTCTCGGACGTTTGGGAGCCGGCCCACGAAGTGGTTAGGGCGGCCCCGATCATCAGCACCAGGATCAGTACCAGTTTGCCGTGTTTCATGCCTTGTTCCTTTTGGGTGAACCGTGGGCGTTTTGGATCCCGGCCCACCCCGACGCCGGTTCAACTATCGGTCCATCGCTTTGTACACCGGCGCTGGTTTAATCGACCCGCGCCTGCCAACCCCTGCCCTGCGACTCTCGCCCCCCAGCCGCGCCCCCGGCCACGCCACCGGCCACGCCCTTAGCCTGCGCTGGCCAACTCCCGCTTGCTATTCTCTGCCGCTGCTTCGCCGGCCCGCCGGCCCGGTTAGTCGCCGTTATCGGAGACGATGAACTTCTCCGGGATGATCATGCACTCGGTGATGATCTCCTTGAAGGAGAGCACCTTGATGCCCAACTCGTATTCCTTGTTGAGATCGTTGAGTTGGTCAAAGCAGTTGTGGCAGGGGCTGATCATTATCTTGGCCCCGGTGGCCTTGATCTGCTCGGCCTTGATGCGGCCCGACTGCATGCGGCGGGCCTTGAACTCGGCTCCCATGGGGATGAAGCCGCCGCCGCCACCGCAGCAGTGGTTGTACTCGCAGTTGGGGTCCATGTCCCGGAAGTCGGTGCACAGGGCCCGGGCCAAATCGCGCATCATCTGCCACAGGCCGCCGTTGCGCGACACGTTACAAGGGTCTTGCAGGGTGGCCGGCTCGGTGATCATCTTGGCGGGGTCGATCTTGATCCGCCCGTCGCGCACGATGTATTCCCAAAAAAGCTGTACCGCGTGTTTCACCGGCACCGGCGGCCGGCCGCCGGGCAGGCCCAACCAGTAGGGACCCTCGAAGGCGCCGGAGCGGTAGGCGTGGCCACACTCGGTCATGAGTATCTGCTCGGCCTCCAGGTCGATGGCGGCCTGGTACATGTTGCGCACCGGTATGGCGGCCACGGCGGCGTCGCCGGCGAACATGGCCAGGTTGGTGCCGTCCCAGCCCTGGCGGGGCACGGTCCAGCTCTCCTCGGCCACGTGGAGAATCTGGGCCATCTGGCCCAGGTCCTGCGGGTAGAAGGCCGGCTCGCGGGGGTTGACCGTGTACATGTACTTCACCCCCTTCTTGTCAATGGGTATCTCCAGGCCGGCGATCTCCTCGGCGTACTCCTCGGCCATCCAGTCACAGGTCTCGGTCCAGTCTTCCTCGCTCACCGCCATCTGGTTGCCGGACTCGATGATGTTTTGCTTGGCCCGGGCCAGGCCCTCGGGCAGCACTCCCTGGCTGTTGCACACCGCCCGGGACACGCCGATCATGGTGGCGATATCAATGCCAAAGGGACAGAACATGGAGCACCGACGGCACATGGTGCACTGGCCCCAGATGACTTCGTGGGCCTCCTCGAGCCAGGCGCGGTCGACCTTGCCCTTGCGCTTGTACAGCTCGCCGGTGGTGACCTTAACCTTGTAGGCCGGGCTCAGCTTGGGGTCCTTGTCGTGGGCCAGGTAGAAGAAACAACTCTCGGCGCACAGCCCGCAGTGGGCGCAGATGTTGAGCCAACTGCGCATGCGGGCTCCGTTGTTGGCCGCCAGTATCTGCTGAATCTTCTTGGTGTCCACCGGCGCTGCCGGCGCCTCGACCGCCTTGGGGTCTTCGGTCGGTTTGGCCTCGGTGGCTTCGGCGCCCGTTTGCGCTTGTTCGCTCATGGTTATCTTTTCTCCACCTGCAAGTGTTAAAAGAACGGGCTACCAGACCTTGGCCCCCAGGCGCCCCTGGCAGTTGCGCCGGGCGCCCATATCCACTCCTATAAAGGCCCGGGTGAAGAAGAAAAGAATCAAGTGCCCCAGCTTGGAGAACGGGATAATGATCAATAAAACCTCGGCCGACAGGATGTGCAACACCATCATCAGGTCGTACGGCCCGCCGATTTGGTATTGGGCCAGGATGCCGGTGGCAAAGGGCGCGGCGGTGAGCAGCAGCAAAAGGTAGTCCCCCAGGGTGCTGATAAGGCGCACCTCGGGACGCACCAGCCGGCGGATGAATAAAAATACCACCCCACCCAGCACCACCAGGGTCATCACGTCGGCCACGATCCCCGGCAAGGTAGGCAGGCTCCAGCCGGCCCAGCCCTCCCATAGAATGTTGTGGGCCGACAGGAAAATAGGCGTGGCCAGCAAGCACAGGTGGAACAAAAAGAACACGATGGCCATCAGCGGCTGGGTGCGCAGGGAGCGGCTGCCCCAAGGCAGCAGCCATGCCAAGACCGAGCGCAGGGCCCAGCTCCAACTGAAATGATCGTAGAAAACCTGGTCCTTGCCCCGGCTGAGCCCCAAGAGAAAAGCAGCCCTGATTATCAGGCCTCCGAAAAATATGACCAAGGTGACATACAGGGCCGGGCCGCTCAAGAATTCATGCAATGCATCCATTTCCACCCAGCTTTCCCAAGAACATTGTGATCTTCGGTACTAAGTCCGAATATGAGGCGCATTATAGTACATTAATATTCCCGTTGCCAAGCGCTACCTGTAAGCCATTAGTGCACTGAACCACGGGGTCCGGCCGGCTTGGCGGCCTTGGCAATCATATAATACCGTTTTACTCGCTGGGAATATAAACGTTAGGAATGACTTGGAATCATCACCAGGACCGCCAGCACCGTGTCCATGGGCCCTCCGTTGGCCCCACTTATCCTATAGCCATGCTGGGATGAACTGAGCCGGTACCCCTACCGCGGCGTGCAAAAAGCCTGGGCCGGACGCTTTACCCTTGGTCTATTCCCTACCATTTTCCTCTAACGTTGCGTGACCCCACCTGCTATGCTAAGTTTCTGGCATGCGAGGAATCCTCATAAGGTGGGTGCTGACGGCGGCTGGTCTGGTACTGACCAGCTACCTATTCGAGGGCATCCGGGTTGCCAGCCTGGGGCGGGCCTTTATCGCCGCCATGGTGTTGGGGGTGCTAAACGCCCTCATTCGGCCCATTGTTTTTCTCTTTACCCTTCCCATCACCATTCTCACCGTGGGTCTTTTCACCCTGGTCATCAACGCCTTCATGCTTTGGCTCACCGGCTGGCTGCTGGCCGGTTTCAGCGTGGACGGCTTTTGGACCGCGGTGGGTGGAGCCTTGGTCTTGTCGGTCATCAGCCTGGCCGGCAGCTACTTAGTGGGCGATCACGGCAGGGTGGAGATAATCGCCTGGCACCGAGGTCCGGCCGACGATCTCCGGCGCCATGATTCGCATCGTTGGGTGGGCCCCGGCGGCCCGGATGGAGAGTGGAGCGACTAATGGAACTCACCGAAGCGGCCGGCGGCGCCTTGGGCATGCGGGTTCAGTCTTGCCTGCGGGTCATCCACGACGTCAGCGCGCGCCTGGCCGATGAAGACGTGAGCCCCCGCATCGTGGAACAGCTCCAACGCCTGGACCAACTCCTTTCGCTCATCGACCACCACATGGTCACCGAATCGGACCTGGATCGTATTGAGGGCGCCACCAACCAGCTCATGGTGGAGTTGGGCACCTTGTTCATGCACAAGGGCCTCGGCACCCTCTACGACAACGCCTGCCACTAGCAGGCCGGGGGGCTGGAGGGGGTAGGCCGGGCCGCCCGCAGGTGGGGGGCCACGCGGCACGCCAGCGGCGAGTTCACCGGCGATACCGACGGCCGCCCGCAGATGGGGGCCACGCGGATGGGGCCACCACTAAGGGGGCCGGTGATTTTAGGGGTTGTCCGCGGGGTGCCACGAAGCCTACACGCACCCGCTGCTCTGCAGGCACTGGCCGCGGGGCGCCACACGGGCGAGCAAAAAACCACCCGCTCCAGGGCCGCGTTTACCGCTGCTACCAAATCGCCAAGGCAACCAGCTTTACAATCACCGTCAGCCTGTCACCGGCCCGCCCCGGCCCACCCCGGCCGTCCCCATCAGCTCAACCCAACTAACAATCGTTTGGTCGCCAGGCCGGGGGGCATGGTTCGCCTACCGGAAGTGGCAGGCGCAGAGGTGGTCCTGGCCGATCGGCTTGAGCGGCGGCTCGGCCTGGGCGCAGATGTCCTGGGCCTCGCGGCAGCGGGTGTGAAAGCGGCAGCCCGGCGGCGGGTTGATGGGGCTGGCCGGGTCGCCGGTGAGCGGCGGCTTGCCGTGGCGGCGGTTGGGATCCGGCACCGGCGCCGAGGCGATGAGCGCGGCGGTGTAGGGGTGCATCGGCGGTTGGTCAAAGTTCGCCGCCCCGGTGACCTCCACGATCTTGCCCAGGTACATCACCGCGATGCGGTGGGCCACGTGGGCCACCACCGACAGGTCATGGGCCACCAGCAGGTAGGTGAGCCCAAAGCGCTCCTTTAAGTCCATCAGCAAATTGAGCACCTGGGCCTGGATGGACACGTCCAGGGCGCTCACCGGCTCGTCGGCCATCACCAGGCTGGGGCGCAGGGCCAGGGCCCGGGCGATGCCGATGCGCTGGCGCTGGCCGCCGCTGAACTGGTGGGGGAAGCGCCGGGCGTGCTCCGGCCGCAGTCCCACCTCCTCCAGCAGGGAATGGACCATGCGGCGCAGCTCCTTGCCGCTGGCCCGCCGGTGGATCACGAACGGCTCGGCCAGGATAGACCCCACGGTCATGCGGGGGTTGAGCGAGGTCACCGGGTCCTGGAACACGATCTGCATGGCCGGCCGCAGCCGGCGCATCTCCCGGCGATCAAGCGTGGCCAGGTCTACGCCGTTGAAGCGTACCCGGCCGGCGGTGGGCTCCAAGAGCCCCAGGCACAACCGGCCCAGGGTGGACTTGCCGCAGCCGCTCTCGCCCACCAGGCCCAACACCTCGCCCCGCCGCAACACCAGGTCCACCCCGTCCACCGCCCGCACCGTCTGGCGGCGGCTGCCCATGAACCCGGCCCCGGCCTGGAAATAGCGGGTGAGTCCCTCGGTGACCAGCAGGTGGTCGTCGGCCTGAGTCGCAGGGTTCATGCCGCCTCCCGGGACCGGTCGCGCACCTGGTCGTGGTGCAGGAAACAGCGCACCCAGCGGCCGGGGGCCACCTCGGCCAGGGCCGGCTCGGCTTCTTGGCAGGGATCGAAACGCCGGGGGCAGCGGTCGGAAAAGGCACAGCCCGGCGGCAGGGCGTCCAGCGGCGGTACCGTGCCGCCGATGGTGTTGAGGCGCTGGCCCCGGCGTTCGGCCATGGCCGGCAAGCAGGCCATCAGGCCGGCGCTGTAGGGGTGCAGCGGCTCGGCGAACAGCTCCCTCACCCCACAAATCTCCACCAGGCGGCCGGTATACATCACCCCCACCCGCGAGGCCATCTCGGCCACCACCGCCAGGTTGTGGGTAATCAGCAGAAAGGCCGCCCCGACCTCGGCCTGCAAACGTCGCATCAGCTCCAGTATCTGGGCCTGGATGGTGACGTCCAGGGCGGTGGTGGGCTCATCGGCGATGACCAGGCGGGGGCCGGCGACCAGGGCCATGGCGATCATCACCCGCTGGCGCATACCGCCGCTGAGCTGGTGGGGGTAGGCCTTCATGCGACGCGCGGCGTCGGGGATGCCCACCTTGGCCAGGGCCTCGGCCGCCCGCTGGTAGGCCTGGCGCTTGGAGAGCGCGCCGTGGGCCAGTAGCCCCTCGGCCACCTGCCGGCCGATGGTGAACACCGGGTTGAGTGAGGTCATGGGTTCCTGGAAGATCATGGCGATCTCGGCCCCGCGCACCTGGCGCAGCCGCTCTTGGTCCACCCGTAGCAGGTCCTGGCCGTCGAAGATTATGCGTCCCCCGGCCACTCGTCCCGGCGGGGGCACCAGCCCCATGACGCTCAGCGCGGTCATAGTTTTGCCGCAGCCGCTCTCGCCCACCAGCCCCAGTATCTCGCCCGGGGACAGGGACAACTCCAGGCCGTCCACCGCGACCAGGTCGCCACGCGGGCCGGGAAACACGGTTACCAGGTCTTGGATGTGCAACAGGCTGGGGCTCATCAGCGCCTCGTCATGAGAGATGGCCATGGCCCACTCTAGGCCGGGGCGTCCGGCCCGTCAAGCCGGGGTTGCCGCTGCTTCGGCCACCAGCACCAGGCGCACGTCCATTACGTTGGTGCGGGTGGGGCCGGTGATCACCAGGTCTCCCAGCTTTTGGAAAAAGGGGTAGGCGTCATGGCCGGCCAGGGCGGCGGCCGGGTCCAGGCCCATCTCGGCCGCCCGGGCCATGGTGTCGCCGTCGGCCAAGGCGCCGGCCGCGTCGGTGGGGCCGTCGGTGCCGTCGGTGCCGGCGCTAAAGATCAACACGCCGGCCATGCCGGCCAGCCCCGGCGCGGCGGCCAGGGCGAACTCCATGTTGCGCCCGCCCTGGCCATAGCTCTCACCCAGGGTGACCGTGGTCTCCCCCCCGCTAATGAGGCAACAGGGCGCGGCCTGGGGATGGCCGGTGGCCAGCACCTCGCGGGCCAGGGCCACGTGCACCCGGGCCACCTCGGCCGTCTCGCCCTCGATGGTGGAGCTGAGGATCAGGGGACTATAGCCCTGGCGCTGGGCCTCGGCCGCCGCCGCGCCCAAGGCCTGGCGGTTGGTGGCCACCAGGTGGTTTTGCACCCGCTTTAGGCCCGGCCAGCCCGGCTTGGGGGTGTCGGGTATCTCGCCGGCCAGGCCGCGCCGCATGCGACGGGCCACCGGGGCCGGCACCCGGTCCCAAAGGTCGTAGGTGTCCAGGATGCGCCCGCAGTCGGCCCAGGAGGACTGGTCGGCCACAGTGGGGCCTGAGGCGATGACGTCCAGCCGGTCGCCCACCACGTCGCTGACGATGAGGGTGATCACCGTGCTGGGCGCGGCCAGGCCGGCCAAGCCGCCACCCTTGAAACGGCTCAGGTGCTTGCGCAGGGCGTTGATCTCGCCGATCTCCGCCCCGCTGGCCAAAAGCAGCCGGGTGGTCTCCTGCTTGTCGGCCAGGCTGATGCCCTCGGCCGGCCCCACCATCAGGGCGCTGCCACCGCCGGAGAGCAGGCAAAAGACCAGGGTGCGCTCACCGGCCACTCGGGCCAGGAGCGCGCTGATGCGCTCGGCCGCGGCTACCCCGGCCTGGTCCGGTACCGGGTGGGCCGCCTCCAGTATCTCCACCACCGTGGTGGGCGAGCTGTGGCCGTACTTGGTCACCACCACCCCGGCTTCCAGGCGCGGCCCCAAGACCTCCTCCAGGGCCTGGGACATGGGCCCGCCGGCCTTGCCGGCGCCCACGGCCACGATGTGGTCGAAGTCTTCCAGGTTGTAGGTGCGCCCGTCCACCGTAAGGGTGGAACCGCTCAGCTCAAGGGCCCGCCGCACCGCTTGGCGGGGGTCCACCGCCTCCAGGGCCCGGTTGAAGATGTTTGTGGCGTCGTCACGCAAGCGTTGGCCGCTCATGGTTGGGCTCCCCCAAAAGGAGCGGGGGGCGGGGACGCCGTTTGCCAGGCCCCCGTCCCCCGCTGGTGGTGGCGAAATGGAGTTACTTGAGTTGCTTCTTGCCGCAAATCTCGCCGCGCTGGCCGCCGAACTCACGGATGTACTTGCCGCAATTGCGCTCTGACCAGGAGCCCTGCTTCATGTACTGCTTGATAACGAACTGGCCGGCGAAGTAGTTGACAAAGGGATAACCCTTCTGGGCCCAACCGACCACGCCGCCCTTGGTGCCGTCTTTGGCCTTGGACACGAAGTAGACGTTTTTGTAGCCGTACTTGTACAGGAAGCCCGCCACGTAGCCGGCCCTATGCTGGGTGCGGCAGAAGACCCATATCTCGGCGTTGGGATCCTTGATCTTCTTGGGGATGGTGTACATGTGACCAGCGTGGATGTGGCTGGCGCCTTCGATGTGGAAGGCGGCGAACTCGGGATGGGTGCGCACGTCCAGCAAGATAGCGTTGGATTTGCCGGCCAGCACCTCCAGCCATTTCTTATGCAGGTCCATCACGGTGCGATACTTCGCCTTGGGGATAGCCTTGACGAATTCGGCGTGGACCGCCTTTTCACCGGCGCGCAGCGGGTTGTTACCCGCCATGACCACTGAAGATGCGGTAACCACAAAGGCCACGGCCAGCAAGATGCTAAGAAGCTTCTTCATATTCCATACCTCCCAAACCATATTAATTGGATTTTATTGAACAGCTCCCCGCGCCCGGTTGTACCCACGGCACCCGTTAGCGTTGGGGCACTCGCCTATCTTACTACTGCTTAGCTGGTCCGGTCTAATGAAAAGCTATCTTTAGCAACCTTCGTCATCGACCACCACGGCGCCGGCCGGCGGCTGGGCCGGGGGCGGCGGGGGAGGCGTGGCGGTGCCGGTGGCCGCTTTGGCCCCACCGGTGGCCGCCGAGGGACCCAGCAGGGGCGCGCCGGAGACCTTTACCGAGCCGGCTCGTTTAACCTGGTCGGCCACGTCATACATCACCGCCAGGTCGTAGAAGGCCCACGCCTTGACCGAGTTGGGGTCGGACTTGACCGCTTCCTTGAAATATCGCTTGGCGTCGCTGAACTTGCCGCGGTTGAAGGCCTCCCGGCCGTGACCGATGAACTCGGCGCAACGCGATTTGTTGAAACAAACCGCCGGTTTAGTCGTCTCGGCCGGCACGGCCAGGGCGAAACCCAACCCCAGGGCCGCCACCAGTCCCCAGACCGCCAGCTTCACAGGAAATCTCATGGCTATCCTCCCGCCGTTGCGAGCAAAAACACCCTACCACGTAAAACGTAGGTTTGCATAATAGCGCCCGGTTGTTTTTATTTCAAGGCAGTATAACAGGCTGCGTGGGTAATCTCAATGGTTCCTAACTATGCCGGCATGCCTGGCTTCGTTCCGCTGGGGACTTGATTCGGGCTAATGGTCCAACATGCCGGATCGTTTGGCCAACTCCCGGCGGCTCAGTTGGTTGAGCAGGTTGCCAAGCTGAATGCGGATATCTTTTTCAAGCTCGAAAAACTGCACCGCCGTATGGTTTTGGGCCAGCTTTCCGCCGGGGCCGCCCTGGTAAGAGGCGATCACCCGGCCTTGCATCGGCAGGGCCAGCCGTCCGCTGGTCAGGGTGAATTTCAGTTTAAAACCCCGGCTGAAATTCCAGGCGGCGGAGTGGACGAAACGCACCCCTCCCTGGGATATGTCCACGATGGGTACCGGTTGGTGGTCCGGTTCCAGGAAAAGTTCCAGGTCCACGTCGGCCGGGGGTTCCAGGCGGTAGTGCAGGCGCAGGGTGTGCTGCACCAGTTTTTGGGGTGCCGGCACCACGATTACGCTCTCGCGACTGGTCGGGTTGATGGCGTATTCCTGCAGCACCCCCAGCACCTTGGTGTTGTAACCCACCCGCAGCCACCGGCCGCCGGGCGCGTCCTGGTAACGCCCCAGGAAGGTGACCTCCACCGGCTTGCCCTTGGCCGAGGGCCCCAGGGGGCGCGAGGGTTGGGCCAGTATCACCAGGCCCTTGTCGGTTATGTCGTGGATGGTGGTGGAGCGGGTGTCGATGATGTCGTTTTCCAGGTCGGTGAAGACCACCAGGTCGACATTGCGGCCCGGCCGCAGGTTGGTCGCCAGCAGCACCTCTTGGCCGGGCAGGTCTTGGTTCTCGACTTTAGTCAACATTGCGGCGGCGCGTTACTCCCATGAGCCCGGCGGGGTTGACATGGTGCCCGGCAGGTATCACTATATGTTTGGTGGTCAGCCATGGCCCGGGTAATAATTTTAAGGATTGCTAAATGATTTTTTTGATCAATCTCCTCAACTTTATCAACACGATCCTTACGGTATACCTCTGGATCGTCGTGGCCGCGGCGGTGATCACCTGGGTAAACCCCGATCCGTCCAACCCCATCGTGCGGTTTCTGCGCGGGGTCACCGAGCCGGTATTTTATCGTATCCGCCGGGTGATCCCCACCAATTTCGGGGGAGTGGATATCGCCCCCTTGATCTTGATTTTCGCCATCATGTTTGTCCAGTACGTGATCATCAGCGGCCTGGTGGGCTACCTGGTGCGGCCGGGCCTGGGGGTGTAGCCCACGCCCGTCCGGCTCAATGGGCCAGGCATATCTCCAGCGTGAAGTCGCCTCCCTCGGTGGAAAAGGGGATGGCCACGCAGGGGCCGGTGGTTATATGGCTCACATGGTGCCCCGGCCCGCTGATCACCGTGGGAATGGCCGACTTGAGCACTACGCCCTTTTCCTCCAATACCCGCCGCGCGTCCCCGGAGATCATGTTGGTGATCTCACCGACCGCGTCTTCCACCTCGTGGTTAACCTCGGTGATTTCTTCGCCGAACATGTTGCTGACAATCTTGCAGATGCACTGGGCGGTGAAGGAGATGGAAAGCGACCCTTCGTTATCCCCGGTCAGACCGATGACACCCGATACATCGCCCTTGGCCTTGGCGTCGGTTTTCATAAAAGGCTTGCCCGGACTCGCTTCGGTAAAGGCCATGGTCTTTAGTACATGCAAGGTGGAGTTCAAAAAAGGTTTGATAAGGTCGGTCTGCATCGAACACAATCCCCCAGTTGCGATTTGGCTTTTGGTTATGATCAGTCTGAGATTTTCCTAACTATAGCAGGTTTCAGTAATGTTTGGCATTAATGAGTTTGCAATCAATGACGGCCCGGCGGGCCACGGGCGGGGGTGAGGTGATGCAACCCTGGCGGACGCTGGAAAGCGAGGTGGTTTTGGACCACCCGGTACTGCGGGTGGACAAGGTGTTGCGGCGCAAGGGCCAGGAGCCGCCACACCGGTTCGTGGTGTTGTCTTCGCCGGACTGGGTCAACGTCATACCGGTGACCCCCGAGGGCCAAGTGGTGCTCATCCGGCAGTGGCGCCACGGCACCGGCGAGACCACCCTGGAGATTCCCGGCGGGCTCATCGACCCGGGCGAAAGCCCGCAGCAGGCCGCGGCCCGGGAGCTGCGCGAGGAGACCGGCTACGCCGCCGAGCGCCTGGTTCCCCTGGGCAGCGTGCGGCCCAACCCGGCCCTGTTTGACAACACCTGCTATACCTTCCTGGCTCCCGACGCCCGCCTGGCGGGCGCCACCGACCTGGACGCCACCGAGGATATCGAGGTAGTCACCGTGGAGCTCACCCGCCTGGCCGACATGGTGCGCAGCGGCGAGATCGATCATTGCATCGTGGTGGCGGCGTTGACTTTTTTGTGGCTGCGCGCGCCGGAGCTTGCCGCCGAAGGTGCTTTTATGCCATTCTCAGGCCGAGACCTATAGGGGGCCGATGATGGTGGATCAAGCGAAGATGGCGCGACTGCCCAAGGTGGACCAGGTTTTGGCCGAGCCCAAGGTGGCCGCCCTGCCAGGCGAGTTGCCCGGCCGCCTGGTGAAACAGGCGGTGCGGGCGGTGCTGGAGGAGTTGCGCGGCCGGCTGCTGGACGGCGAGGACCTGGCGCCGGACCGGCTGGAGCTGGCGGCGGTGGCCGAGGCGGCGGTGGCGCGCGCCCGGCTCATGGCCCGTCCCAGCCTGCGCACCCTGGTCAACGCCACCGGCGTGGTGGTGCACACCAACCTGGGGCGCTCTCTTTTGGCCCGGCGCGCCCTGGGGAGGCTCCGGGAGATAAACCAGCGCTACACCAACCTGGAGTACGACCTGGCCGCCGGCCGGCGCGGCAGCCGCTACAGCCACGTGCGCGAGCTGCTGCAAGAGATCACCGGGGCCGAGGACGCCCTGGTGGTGAACAACAACGCGGCGGCGGTATTCCTGTGCCTGCGCACCCTGGCCGCCGGCCGCGAGGTAATCGTCAGCCGGGGCCAGTTGGTGGAGATCGGCGGCTCCTTCCGCATCCCGGAGGTGATGGCCGCCAGCGGGGCGGTGTTGCGCGAGGTGGGGGCCACCAACAAGACCCACCTGGCGGACTATGAAAAGGCCATCGGCTCGTCCACCGGCCTGCTGCTCAAGGTGCACACCTCCAACTTCGCGGTGGTGGGTTTCCACCAGGAGGTGTCGCTTGGCGAGCTGCGCACCCTAGCCGACCGCTACCACCTGCCGCTGATGGAAGACCTGGGCTCCGGCGTGCTGGTGGACCTGGCGGCCCACGGACTGCCCAAGGAGCCCACGGTGCAAGAGGCCCTGGCCGCTGGGGCCGACCTGGTGACCTTCAGCGGCGATAAGCTCCTGGGCGGTCCCCAGGCCGGGGTGGTCCTGGGCTCGGCCGAGATCATCGCCGGGCTGCGCGGCAACCCGGTCAACCGCGCCCTGCGCATCGACAAGCTCACCCTGGCCGCCCTGGAGGCCACCCTGGAGCTGTACCGCGACCCGGCCGAGGCCCTGCGCGCCATCCCCACCCTGCGGGCCATCACCATGGATTACCAGGCCCTGCGGCGCCGGGCCACGGCCCTGGTGCGTCGCTTGCGCCGCCTGGGCCTGGCGCGTCTTGCGGCCGAGGCCGTCGACGGCGAAAGCCGGGTGGGCGGCGGCGCTTTGCCCCTGGCCGCACTGCCCACCCGCCTGGTGCGGGTGGCGGTGCAGGGTATGAGCCCCACCGCCCTGGAGGCGGCCCTGCGCGGTGGCGACCCGCCGGTGATCTGCCGCCTGGAAGACGGCAGGCTGCTCCTGGACGTGCGCACCCTGTTGCCCGAGGACCCGGCGATCATCGCCGCCGCCCTGAAGAAGCTGGCGTCCTGATACCCCCGCTTGGGAGAATCGCGTGAAGTTGGACCTGCCCCGCCCCTTTGCCGGCCTTACCTTCGAAGTCCTGGCCCGGTTCACCGAAACGGTCATCGCCCCCTTTCGCCGCGCCTTTGCCTGCCGGCGGGTGGACCTTTTGCCGCCGGCCGGTCCCGGCCGGGAGGAACAAGACGACGACGGTCGGCTGGTGGTGCCGCTGGTGGCCGAGGGCCGGGTGTTGGCCCGGGTGGCCCTGGCCGGGGTGAGTCCCGAGGCGGCCACCGAGCAGACCCGTCCCCTGATCCAGGCACTGGCCGAGGCCGCCGTAGAGATGGCCCGCCTGCGCCTGGCCGCCGAGACCGACCCGGTCACGGGCTTGGCCAACGAGTTGGCCCTGGCCGAGGCCCTCACCGGGGCCTTGGCCCGCCTGGCCCCGGCCCCGGCCAAGGGGAGCCGGGCTATGGACCGTGAACCGGCCGCCCCCTCCTTGTCCCTGCTGGCCATAGAGCCCCGCCACATGTCGGCCCTGCTGGACCACCACGGCCGCAACATGGCCGACCGCCTGCTGCGGGAGATGGCCCGCCAACTCGGCGAGACCGCCGGCCGGGCCCTGTGCCTGGCCCGTTCGGGGTCGGTGTTCTTGGTCCTGCTTTCCGGCGGGGCGGGTCCTGCCGGCCGCCTGGCCTCGCGGCTGCGGGCGGCCCTGGAGTCGCTGGAGCTCAGCCCGGCCGGCGGCGAGCCCTGGCCCCTGGAGGTGGTGATGGGGGCGGCCACGGCCGACTCCCTGGCCTGCTCCGGCCAGTTGGCCGCCGAGGCCGCGGCCATCTTGCAAGCCCGGGCCCTGCGCGCCCTGGCCCGGGCCGGGGCCCAGGGGGAGCCCGGTCCGCTTTTCTTTGACGAGATCGTGGAGACCTCCGGCCGGCTCAAGCAGGTGATGCCCCTGAACAAGATGCTCATCGACCTGGGCCGGGCCCACGGCCTGGCCGAGGGCGAGCGCTTCGCGGTGCTGGGCCCGGACGACGATCAGGTCAAGGCCGAGGTGGTGGTGGTGCAGATGGACGAGGAGGAGTCGGTGGCCGAGCTGGTCAGCCTGGCCGATCCCACCACCCCGCCGGTCCCCGGCGACCGGCTGCGGCGCCTGGCCCCTGAGACCGCCCTGGCCTCCGAGGCCGAGCCGGAGCTCTTGGTGGAGGTGGCCGGTCGCCCGGTGCGGGTGGTGCTGGACCAGGTGACCGGCCTGGCCAGCCACCGTTCCTTCAGCGCCTTGTTCGCCGAGTTGGCCGCCGCCGACGAGCCCTTTGCCGCCGCCCTGGTGCGGGCCGACGGCCTGGAGGGCATGCGCCAGTCCTTGGGCCGGGTGGCGGTGGATTCCCTTATGCGCACCCTGGCCCGCCTGGCCTCCGAGGTGCTGCCCGACAGCGCCCTGGTGGGGCGGCATTCGCCCGACACCCTGGCCCTGCTGGTGCCGGGTCTGGACACCAGCGGGGCCGAGGAGTTGTGCCGGGAGCTGGCCCGGCAGGTGCGCGAGCAGACCGAGCGCACCGTGAGCGCCGGGGTGGCCGGCCATCCCATGGTGGGTTTCGCGGCGGCCGAGGCCTTGGACAGCGCGGCGGCGGCCCTGGTGCACGCCGGCTTCTTTGGCCCGGACAGCGTGGTGGTCTTCGACGCGGTGAGCCTCAACATCCGGGGTGACGCCCTGTTCAACCGGGGCCGCATCAGCGAGGCCCTGGCCGAGTACCAACGGGCCCTCACCATCGACCCGGCCGAGACCAACGTGCTCAACTCCCTTGGCGTGTGCCACGGCCACCTGGGTCGCATGGAGCAGGCCATCGAGTATTTCCAGCGGGCCCAGGCCACCGCGCCGGACGACTTCATGGCCTTCTACAACCTGGGCTACGCCTACCTGGCCCAGGGCAAGCCGGGCCAGGCCCGCCAGCAGTTGGAAAAGGCGCGCGAGCTCAACCCGGAGCACGCCGACACCCTGTTCCAACTGGGCCGCTTGGCTCAAGGCGAGGGGCAGGCCACCGCCGCCCTGGAGCTGTTCACCGCGGCCGCGGCCCTGCCCGATTGCCGCCCGGCGGTGCACCGCCACCGCGGCGAGGCCCTGGCCGCCCTGGACCAGGCGGCCGAGGCCGAGGAAGCCTTTAAAAAGGCGGTGAAGGTCAACCCCTCTGACGCTGGCGCCTTGAGCAGCCTGGCCGGGCTGTACCTGGACCGCGGGGCCAACCTGGAGATCGCCTTGTCCATGGCCCGGCAGGCCATGAAGCTCGAACCCACCTCGGCCCGGCACGCCCGCGCCGCCGGCCGCGCCCTAACCGTCCTGGGACGGCTGGACCAGGCCGCCGAGCTGTTGCAAGAGGCGGCGGAGGATCACCCCGGCGATCCCTTCCTCCTGGTGCAGTTGGGCCGGGTAGAGATGCAACGGGACCAGGCGGTGCGGGCCAAGGACCTATTCCTCAAGGCCCTGTCCATGGAGCCCAACCTGGACGAGGCCCGCCGCGCCCTGGTGGAGTTGGAAGACCAGGCCTAAGGGCGGGGGGTCAGCCCAGGTGGCTGCCCACCACTAACCATAATATATAGGTGAGGGCGCTGAGGGCGTGGGTGGCGCTGATGGCGGTGGAGGCCAGGCGGGCGTCACCGCCCATCTGGTTGGCCATGATCACGCAGATGGTGGCGCTGGGTGAGCTCAGCAGCACCAGGGCTACGGCCGCCGGCAGGACCGCCACTCCCAATCCCCACAGCAGCAGCCAACCCAAGGCCGGCATGAACAGTAGCTTGGTGAGGCTCAGCAGTCCCAGGCGGGCCAGGCGCCCGCGGTCCAGGGGGCTTTGGCTGAGGGTGGCCCCCACGATGAGCAGGGCCAGGGGCAGGCCCAGGCCGGCCAGGATGGCCAGGGTGCGGTCCAGGACCCAGGGAAGGCCCAGGCCGGCCAGGGACCAGGCCAGGCCGGCCAAGGTGGCCAGGATGATCGGGTTCAAGGCCATGGCTTTTATCAGGGATCGTCCTCCCTGGCCGTGGCCCCAGCGGGTGAGGGTGACCACGGAAAGCAGGTTTTGCCCCACGATGATCACCGCGGCGATGAGCCCGGCCGCCCGCAGGCCTTCGGGGCCCAGGCCGTAGAAGACCACGGCCAGGCCCAGGAAACCCTGGTTGCCGTGGGTGGCCCCCTGGATCCAGGTGGCCCGGGAGGCCGCCTGTTCGGGGCGGTGCAGCGGCCGCGAGACGGCCACCGCCACCAGCCAGGTGATAACCAGGGCGGCCAGGGCGGCCAGGGCTGCAGACGGCTGGAAGGACTGGGCAAAGGGCGCGGTGGCCAGGGTGCGAAAGAGCAGGGCCGGGATGGCCAGGTAGAAGGCCAAGCGGTTGCCGGCCTTGATGAACTGCGGCGGCAGGAAGCCCAGGCGCGCACCGCCCAACCCGATGGCGATCACCACGAAGATGGGCAGGATGCTCAGGGCCACGGTCACCGGTCCGCCTCCTGGTGGGCGACCACCGCCTGCTCAAGCACCTCGGCCAGGCGGCCGGCCAGGTTGATCCGGCTGAACTGCTCCGGCGGGGGACCCAGGGCTGGCGGCGGATCGTCGAGCCAGTACTCCAGCAGCTTGGTTAGCTCCGCGGTATTGCCTGGCTCCACCACTCGGCCGGCCTGGCAGCCGTTGACGATGGCCGCGGCCTCGCCGCGGGGAACCAGGGCCAGGATGGGACGCCGGGCGGCCAGGTATTCAAAGACCTTGCCCGGGATCACCCGTTGACTACCCGGCAGGTCGGCCAGGGTAAGCACCAGCACGTCGGCCCGGGTCATGCGCTTGATCACCTCGTCGTGGTCCAGGTAGCCGGGTCGTGACACGGTAAGCCCCTCCAGACCGGGGTCCAGTACCTGCCCGGGCACCGCCCGGCCGCAAATCTCCACCTCCCAATGCCGCCGCTTGTCCGGGTCCAGCCCGGCCAGGCCGGCCCAGAGCGGGTCCAAGCTGGTCACCGCAAAGACAGTACCGGTGTAGAGCAGCTTGAGGCGCTCACCGGGACGATGCCGGGATGGCGGTTGGTCGGCGGGGGGGAAGTCATCGGGGTCGTAGCCGTTGGGAATCCAGACGTACTTTTCTTCCTGCCAACCGTGCAGGTGGCGGAAGCGCCGGCAGTAGGCGTCGCTGGCCCCGATGACCCGCGCGGCCTGGTCCACCAGGCGACGTTCGGCGTGCAGCACCCGCTCGGCCCGGCCGCTGTCCTCGGCGCTGGGCGAAAACCCCTGGGCGTAGTAGCCGCTCCACTCGTCGCGGAAGTCCAACACCAGTGGCAGGTCCAGGCGGCGGGCCACCGCCGCGCCGAGCATAAAGGTGGAGAAAGGCGGCGCGGTAACCATCACCGCCTCCACCTTGTGCCGCCGCGCCGCCCGCAGGGCCCCGGGCAGGGCCAAGGGAATCCATAACACGTGCCGGTCGGGAAACAGCTTGCCGGCCACCCACTTCTTGAGCCTGCCCACCGGGCCTGGCTCCCCGCCGCCACCCGGGGCCGGCTCGGCCAGGGGCGAGGGCTCCAGGGTGGGCAGGCGCCGCACGATCAGCTCTGGTGGCAGGTCCTTTAGCAGGGACTCGTCCCGGCTGGGGACCGAGGGGTTTTTCACCGTCACCACCACCGGCTCCCAGCCAAAGCGACCGATGTACTTGGCGAACTTGGCCGGGCGTTGCACCCCGCCGCCGCCGGCAGGCGGAAACACGTAGCTTATGAGCAGAAACCGTCTCATGGCGCTTGCGCTTCTCGGCCCGCCGTGCCCAGGACCT
>JAMOVV010000186.1 GCA_027067385.1 Desulfarculaceae bacterium | reverse complement strand
CAGCCGCCGGTTCTCCTCGTCGTCCAGCACCTGGCGGAAGAAAACCCCCAGACCGGCGGGCCCTCCCTGCCGGATGGAACGCACCAGCAGGCAGAGCGTGAGGCCGAGCAGCATGACGCCGGTCAGCAGGGGCACGAACCCCGGACTCATCATGATGCCCAGGTGCCCGCGCTGGGGCATGCGGATGGACTCCTCGATGACAAAGACCGCGAACAGGACCAACCAGGCCGCCAGCAGGAACTCTCCCGCCGCCTCCGCCTGGGACCCCGCCGGATCCCGTACCGGTTCCTGAACCATGGGGCACCCCCGTGGATCCAACTTCAGGGGATGGAGGTCCGGAGGCCACGGCCCCGGCACCCTGTCGGCCGCGGCCCCCGGACCAGCCGGTTAACGCGCCAGTTCCTTCTTGAAGATCTCCTCACACTCCTTGGGCCAGGGCTTCAGGTTCTTGGCCCGCTGGTGGGGAGGCCACTTCCAGTTCTCCAGCTTGGGCACCCCGAACTGGGAGGGATTGTTCTTGGCGATGCCCAGGCCGTACAGGGCCCAGCCGCGGGCGGACTCGATCTTGGACATCTGCTCGTCGGAGGCGCGTCCCAGAAGCGGGGCCCAGACCCCGGCCCGCTGGTCCACCGCGATCTTCTTGAAATCGGACTGCTTCACCGCCCAGGCGTAGGCCTTGGCCACCTTCACCAGGATCTCCGGCGGGGTGTTGCGGTTCAGGTAGACCCCGAAGTAGGGGTTGATGGCCTGGTAGGGCAGCAACTGGGGATAGAGGGACTTGACCGAGGGGAACTTGACGCCCTTGAAGACCAGGTCCCGGTCGTAGAGGTTCAGCAGGGGACGGATGCGACCCGCCACCGCCCAGTCGGCCAGATCGCCCATGGTGACCGACACGAAGTCCACGTCGCCGGAGAGCAGGTAGCGCCCGGCCTCGCGGCCGCCCTTATAGGGAATGGAGCGGATCTTCTTGGCCACGCCGGCGGCCTCCATCACCAGCCCGGCGAAGATGGCGCCGTTGCTGCCCGCACCGGGGTGGCCGTACTTGAAGACCTTGCCGGCCGGGGCCTTCTTGATGGCCGCGATGTAGTCGGCGAAGGTCTTGTAGGGCGAATCGGCCTTGACGTAGATGGTGGTGGGGAAAAACACCGTGAGATAGGCGTAGAAATTGGTCCAGGACACCTTGCTGTGCCCCAGGATGGGCCAGGTGCCGTGCACCGCCGCGCCGCCGAACCAGAGATAGCCGTCCGCCGGGGCCTTGGCCACCTGGGTGGCGCCGATGCTGCCCAGGGCGCCGGTGACGTTGGTCACCAGTATCTTCTGCCCCAGCTTCTTCTCCATCTGCAGGCAGAGCGCCCGGGTGGTGGTGTCGGAGCTGCCGCCGGCGGACCAGCCCACATAGACCGTGATCGGTTTCTGGGGCCACCCCGCCCAGGCGGGGCCGGCCCCCAGGCCGGCCAGCATCATTACCGCGGGCACGACCAACAAGCCTACCAGTAGCTGCCACCTGGCTGATTTCATGAAACCCTCCTTTCCGTGGGGCTCGTGAGGGCCGGGCCGCGAGGTGGCGGGCCACCTGGCGGTCCGGCGATTCTCGACTCCCCGGCCAGGGAATAAGGTTTGGCTCCCCGGTCCCGGAGACCTTGCGGTGCACAAGAGCGTCCTCTATTCCGACTCGTATCCTGGGCGTCCCCGGCCTGTTGCGGCGGCGTTGCGCCGCTGGCCGGGGGCGGTTGACCCGCGCCCCTGGGGCAGCTTGGTATAAAACTGATAAACAAGTTGTCTGACAATTTATGGCAAAACATGCTATACTCTGTCAACTGAAATTTGCCAAGAGGGCCGTTGAGGGATAATATCCCTTGGTGACTGAAGAACTCCGCAAGGCCCGGGGGCAAAGAGCGCCCCGGCCATCCCAGGCGGCCCCTTTGGCCGCCATTTTTGGCCGCCGGCACCGCGCGAAGGCAGCACCCAACCCTCCGCAAAGGGGCAGGATCATGAACTCACCGAAAATAATGCGCCTATCGGCCAAAGACGACGTGGTGGTGGCCCTGGAGGAGCTGCCCGCCGGCACCCTGCTCACTCCCCAGGGCCCCCAGACCCGGGAGACCATCCCGGCGGGGCACAAGGCCGCGGTGCGGGACCTGGCCGCCGGCCAGCCGGTGCGCAAATACGAGCAGGTCATCGGCCTGACCAAGGAGCCCATCCCCGCCGGGGCCTGGGTGCACACCCACAACCTGGCCATGCCCCCGGGGCGGCGGGAGGAGACGGCCGCCGGCCGGGCGCCGGAGACCCGCCTGCTTCCCCCCCAGCGCCGGGCCGGCTTCCAGGGCTTCGTGCGCCCCGACGGCCGGGTGGGCACCCGCAACTACCTGGGGGTGATCCCCACCGTGAACTGCGCGGCCGGAGTGGCCCAGCTCATCGCCCGCAGCATCCCCCCGGAGGAGTTGGCCCGCCACCCCAACCTGGACGGGGTGCTGGCCCTGGCCCACGGCACCGGCTGCGGCATGCCCTTCCAGGGCGACGGCATGCTCTACCTCCAGCGGGTGGTGGCCGGCTACGCCCGGCATCCCAACTTCGCCGGGGTGCTGGTGGTGGGGCTGGGCTGCGAGCAGAACCAGTGGGACAGCCTGTGCAACGCCACCGGCCTGGCGGCCGGCGACTCCGTGGCCTTCGTGGAGATACAAGGCAGCGGCGGCAGCGCCAAGGCGGTGGAAAGGGGCCGCGCCATCCTGGAGCAGATGCTGGCCCGGGCCGATGAGGCCCGACGCCGGGAGGTATCGGCCGACCGGCTGGTGGTGGGGCTGGAGTGCGGCGGATCGGACGCCTTTTCCGGCATCACCGCCAACCCGGCCCTGGGGGTGGCCGCCGATCTGCTGGTGGAGCAGGGCGCCACGGTGATCCTGAGCGAGACGCCGGAGATCTACGGCGCCGAGCATCTGCTCACCCGCCGGGCCAAGAGCCCGGAGGTGGCCCACAAGCTCATGGCGCTGATCCGCAAGTGGGAGGACTACGCCGAGCGCCACGGCGGCAGCCTGGACAACAACCCCACCCCGGGCAACAAGGCCGGCGGCATCACCACCATCCTGGAGAAGTCCCTGGGCGCGGTGGCCAAGGGCGGCCGCAGCGCACTGAACCAGGTCTACGGCTATGCCGAGCCGGTGGACGAGCCGGGACTGGTCTTCATGGACACCCCCGGCTACGACCCCGTCTCCATCACCGGCCTGGCGGCCGGCGGCGCCAACCTGGTCTGCTTCACCACCGGCCGGGGCTCGGTCTTCGGCGGGCGGCCGGTGCCCACCCTGAAGCTGGCCTCCAACCGCGAGACCTACCGCCGCCTGGAGGCCGACATGGACCTCGACTGCGGCAAGGTGCTGGAGGGGGTCTGCGACCTGGAACAGATGGGCCGCGAGATATTCCAGCGGGTGCTGGAGACGGCCTCGGGCCGGCCCACCAAGGGCGAGGCCCTCAACCTGGGGGAGGCGGAGTTCGTCCCCTGGCCGGTGGACATGATGGTCTAGCGGCGGCGGGGAGAGGGCCGGCCGCGGACCGGCCCGCCTACGACAACCCATATCATGCTGGGAAGGGTAACCATGAACTTCATCAGAAAAAGAGTGCTGGCCGGCGAATTCATGTGCGGGGCCTGGTGCAACCTGGCCTCCAGCATCACGGTGGAGATGGCCTCGCAACTGGGCTACGACTGGATCCTGCTGGACCAGGAGCACGGGCCGGGCGACAACCTGACCCTGCTGCACCAGATACAGGCCGCCGACGCCGGCGGCTCGGCCGGGGTCATCGTGCGCATCGCCTGGAACGAGATGCCGCGCTTCAAGCGGGTGCTGGACCTGGGCGCGGCCGGCGTCATGGTGCCCTATGTGCAGACCGAAGAAGAGGCGCGCTATGCGGTGGATTCGCTGCGCTACACCCCCCAGGGCATGCGCGGCGCCGCGGGCACCCCCCGGGCGGCGGGCTACGGCCGGGGATTCGCCGAATACTACGCCCAGGCCAACCAGAACCTGCTCACCGTGGTGCAGATCGAGACCCAAAAGGCCCTGGACAACCTGGAGGCCATCGCGGCGGTGGACGGGGTGGACGTGCTCTTCGTGGGGCCTTTGGATCTGAGCATCAGCCTGAACCTGCCGGGGCGTTTCGAGGACAAGGATTATTGCCGCGCCCTGGAGCAAGTGGCCCAGGCGGCCAAACAGGCCGGCAAGGCGGCGGGCATCCTGCTGCCCAGCACCAAGGAGATCCCCCTGCTGGCGGAGATGGGCTATACCTTCATCGCCGTGAACAGCGACGGCGGCATAGTCATCAGCGGCATGGCCCACAACCTGGAGGCGCTCTCGCGCTTCAAGGGCTGAAAGACCCTCACCGCGGCGGGGGACCGGTCCAGGCCCCCCGCCCCGGACTACTCCCCGGCGCCGCCCTCCAGGAACCTGACCAGGCTCACCAGGGCCTGGTTCACCGGCGTCGCCAGCCCTAGCTCGTCCCCCAGGCGCACCACGGCGCCGTTCAGGAAGTCTATCTCGGTGGGCTTGCCCCGCAGCAGGTCGATACGCAAAGAAGGCGTGTTGTCCGGCGTCACCAGGGAGTTGAAGGCCGCCGCGTCCAAATCCAGCTCCACCCCGTGGGCCCGGGCCACCCGGCGCACCTCCTCCAAAATCGCGTCCTTGGCCGGATCCAGCACCGGCCGCACCAGGTGGCGGTTGCCGCAGTCCAGCAGGCCGGCCAGGGGATTGGCCACGCAATTTATGGCCAGCTTGCGCCATAAGACCGCCGTGAAGTCCTCCTCCAAGCGGCACTGGAGCCCCGAGCCCTGCAACCAGGCGCACAGGGCCTGGCCCTCCCGCGAGGGCGCCAGCCGAATCCCCCGGCCGGGGAAGACCCGCACCCGGCCCGGCCACACCCCCAGGGCCCCCATGAAAAAGAGTCCCCGCGCCGCCGGCCGGCCCAGCAGCTCCGCCAGCAACTTGCGGATGCCCATGCCGTTCTGCAGGGCCAAGACCCCGGCCCGGGGCGAGAGCCGCTCCCTGAGCCAGGAGGCCGTCTCCGCCAGGGCGGTGGCCTTCACGGCCAGGATCACCAGGTCCTCCCCGCTCAAGCGAGGAACCTCGCCGGGCAACTCGGTCCGCAGGCGCAGCAACTGAGGCTC
>JAMOVV010000185.1 GCA_027067385.1 Desulfarculaceae bacterium | reverse complement strand
ACTGGGGATACCAGGACAAGCGGCGCCTGGCCGAAAAGGGCCGCTACTACCAGGGCCTTTTAGAGCAAATGCTCGCAGACGACCCCGAGGACTTTTACGCTCACTTCCAACTGGCCCGCTGCCGGCTCAACCAGCGCGAGTTCACCTCGGCCCGGCGCGAGCTGGAGCAGGTGGTCGGCTCTGGCGAGGCCCGCGAGATCAACCGCGAGCTGTGGGCCCACAGCCACTACCTCTTGGCCCAGGTCCTGGACCGCCAGGGCGAGCCGGCCCGGGCCGCAGCTATATTTGAGCAATTACTTAAGCAAATGCCCGACCACGGCCTAACCCTGTACCAGGCCGGCCGCCTGGCCTACTCCCACCGCGACTGGCCGGCGGCCGCCGATTACCTGGGCCGGGCCGTAGCCGCAGGCATTGGCGCCCCGGTGGTGGATGCCGAGCCGGATAAGATAATGTTTTTAGCCTATTTTTTTCTTGGCCGCTCCCTGGCGGCCCAGGGGCGCCACGCCGAGGCCATCGCGGCCCTGGGCCAGGCGACCGGCCGCGACCCGGACAACCTGGCGGCCCGCACCGCCCTGGCCGAGAGCCTGCTGGCCCGTGGCGACCGTGCCGGCGCGCGCCGGGAGCTGGCCCACGCCCTGGCCCTGCGCCCCGATGACCGGCGGGCCGCGCATCTCATGGCCGCGGCCGAGAGGGCGGCCTGATGCCGATCAGCCTGGCCATAGCCCTGGTGGCCGGAGGCGAGCCCTTTAGCGGCGACACCCCCGAGACCCGGGCGTTGGGCGGATCCGAGACCGCCTGCGTACAGATGGCCCGGGCCCTGGCCGGACGGGGGCACCGGGTGAGCGTGTTTTGCCACTGCCCCGCCCCGGGGGAGTATCACGGCGTAATCTTTCGCGATCTGGCCAACTTGGTGGAGATGGCCCCGAGCCTGCGCCTGGACGTGCTGGTGGTGAGCCGGGCCTTTGCCCTGCTGGATCTGCCCATCAGCGCCGGGCTGCGCGTGCTGTGGAATCACGACGTGCTGGACCGGCCCTCGGCCCTGGCCCAGCGGTTGGATGCGGTGGACCTAAACCTGGTGCTTAGCCGCTATCATGCCGATAACTTTGCCAAAGCCCTGCCGGCCTGCGCGCGGTCCCTGGTGGTTACTCGAAACGGCCTGGACCTGGAGCTCATCGAGCAAGCCCGGCGCGACAGCCGGCCCCAGCCCGGCCGGCTCACCTATGTCTCGCGCCCGGAACGTGGGCTAAAGTTATTGCTTGAATCCATCTGGCCGCGCCTGCGGGCCGTGCGCCCGGAGCTGGAGCTCTTGCTCTGCGGCTACCGGGTGGACCCGGCCAACCTCGACCCCCGGCTGGCCGACCAGTACGCCGCCATCGCCCGCCTGGTCCGCGACACGCCGGGGGTTACCGACCTGGGCCCCCTGGAAAAGCCGGCCTACTACCGCCACTTGGCCTCGTGCGCGGCCGTGGTTTATCCGTGCGTTTTTCCAGAGATATCCTGTATCGCCGCCCTGGAGGCCCAGGCCCTGGGCACCCCGATCATCACTACCGACGGCTTTGCCCTGGCCGAGACGGTGGTGGCCGGCGAGTTCAAGGTGCCCGGCCGGCCCGGGTCGGCGGCCTACGTCGAGGGCTACGTGCAGCGAGTACTCGAGCTGCTGGAGCACCCCGGGCAAACCGCGGCCATCGCCGAGCAGGCCCGGCGGCAGGTGGTCGCACGCCACGACTGGGCGGTGATCGCGGCGCAGTGGGAGGAGCTTTTCCTGGCCCGCCTGGCCCAGCAGGCCGTGTCCTCGGCCACCGCCTTGGCCGCCAGCCTGGTGGTGGGAGGGGCGCGGGAGGCCGCGGCCGCGCTCTTGCAAACCCCCGTCAGGGAGGTGGACGAGGGGCCGGCCCCGCCCGATCCCCAGGAAGAGGGGCTGCTCGCCTCCCTGGCCCATGAGTTAAAGCAATTACTTCAGTCAATTCCCGGCCAGGGATTGGTGGGGGTGATCTCGGCGGACCAGGGGCGCACCGCCGCTGAACTGGCCAAGCGTTTGAAGGGGGTTAAGGTACGTGAAATCAACCCCATGGACCCTGCCACCGGTGATTGGCAGGTGGTGGTTATCCGCGACCGGTTAGAGCGCGAACCAAGGCCGGCGGACCTGCTGGAGCGGGCGCGGACCCATTGCCGCCCGGACGGGCGGCTACTGCTCTGTGTGGCCGCCGGGGCCTGGCCTCTGGTGAGCCGGGGGTTTCTCGCGCGCCGCCACGACCTGGGCGAGCGCGAGTTGAGCGCGCTGCTGGCCGGCCGGCCGGCGCGGACCGCCTTTTTACCGCGCGGCCTGGTGGGCAGCGGCGCGCAGAGCTTTTACGTGGGGCGCTGGCTGGTGAGCGCCCCGGCCGCCGGCGCGCCCTTTGGCCGCATCGATCCCACCGCCTCCTGGCGCGACCACCGTCCGGCCCCGCCGGCCCTGGTGAGAGAGGTTAGCCGTGCCGGGCTCATCTGAGGCCAGGGACGCGGCGGCCGCGGTCCCATCCGGCCGGCGGGTGGTGATCCAGCTGGCCCGCCTGGGCGATTTTCTGCAGACCACCCCGCTTTTGGCCTGCCTGCGCCGCGACTGTCCCGGCCAGCCCCTGGCCCTGGTGGTCACCCCGGCCCAGGCTCCCCTGGCCCGCCACTGCGAAATGGCCCACGAGTTGATCATCCTGGACCCGGCCACCCTGGTGGCCCTGGCCGATCGCCGGGGTGCGCCGGCGGCGGTGCGCCGGGCGGTGCTGGGCGACCTGCTGACCCCGGCCTGGTCCGTCCCGGCCGAGGAGGTGATCAACCTCAACCTCAGCAAGCTCTCGGCCCTGGTGGCCGCCGGGTGGCGAGGGGCCAAGCGGCGCGGCTGGCGGCTCAGTGACCGGCGTCAACTGGTGGGCGAGGCCTTCGCGGGCTTTATCACCGCCATGGTGGCCCAGCGGCGGCTCACCCGCCTGCACCTTTGCGATATCCTGGTATCCTACGCCGACCCGCCGCGCCCGGCCCGGCGGCGGCTGGTCTACCGGGTGCGCCAGCCCGAGCGCCAGGCGGCCGAGGGGCTCATTCCCGCCGGCGGTGGGCCGCTGGTGGTCCTGCAACTGGGGGCCAACAACGACCTGCGGCGCTGGCCGGTGGATAGCTTCGCCGAGCTGGCCCGCGGACTGCTGGATGCCGGGGCGCGGGTGGTCCTGGTGGGCTCGAGCGCCGAACGTCCTCTGGCCCGGCGCCTGGCCGGGGCCCTGGGCCCGGCGGCCGAGGCGGTGGCCGACCTGCTGGGCCGCACCAGCCTGGAGCACCTGGCGGCCGTGTTGAGCGCCGGCGACCTGGTGATCTCCGGCGACACCGGCACCCTGCACCTGGCCACCGCGGTGGGGGCGCGCACCCTGTCGCTGTTCATGGGGCCGGCCCAGGCCCACGAGACCGGGCCCTACGCCCCCGGCCACCTGGTTCTGCAGGCCCGCGACGATTGCGGCCCTTGCTGGGAGGAGTCGCCGGCCTGCGGTGGCCAGGCCCCCTGCCGCCGGCTCATCACCCCGCGGGCCGCCCTGGCCGCGGCCCTGGGGCTGCTCGGCGGCGGCAGGGCCGAGGCGGTGGCCCGGGAGTTGGATGTGCCGGCGGCGGTGGAGGCGCTGGCCGCGGTGGCCGATGACTTTGGCCTGCGCTACCGTCCGCTGCGGCCCCGGCCGCTCACCGCCCAAGACGCCCTGGCCCTGGTCTTGCGCGAGGTGGGCCGGCAGACGCTGCGTAGCGCCTACCACTCCACCGCGGCCGATATCGCCGCCGAGGCGGCCCGGGACTTTGCGCCGCCCAGCTTCGATACGGCCGCGCGCATCAACGAGCTGGCCCGGGCCATGGACGAGCTGCAAAAGGCCCAGCGGCAATCCGACCCGGCCGGGGTGCAGGCGGTGTTGGCAAAAGAGCCGGCCCTGGGTCCCCTGGCCCTGGCCACGGTGGCCGGCCAGTGGGGGCGGTGGCTCCGGGCGCTGGGCGCGGGTGCGAAACCCCAGGGGCCGGCCGGGGCCAAGTCCGGGAGTTGATAGCGTGGCGGCGGCCCGGGATAATAGGCTAAAGTAATAACGGCGCGGGAGGACCACGGGCGCGGTGAGTTTTTTGGAGCAAAACCTGGCCGTGCTGGCCAAAAGCCAGCCGGAGCTGGCCCGGCGCATTGCCGAGGCCCAGCCGCCCGAGGGGGCCGAGCTGGGACCCAGCCGGGCCGGGGCGCCTTTTCTGCGTATGGGCGGGGTGCTCTTTTGCTCCTCGGTGGACCCGGAGGCCGAGGGCCGGCGCCTGGCGGCCGACGCCCCGGCCGGGCCCTTGGCCGTGCTCGGCTTTGGGCTGGGCTACCACCTGGAGCCCCTGGCCGGGCGTGATCTCTTGGTCTGGGAGCCGGAGTTGGGCCTACTGCGCCTGGCCCTGGAGGCCCGCGACCTTACCCACCTGCTGCCGCGGCTACGCCTGGTGACCAGCCGCCGGGAGCTGGCCGCGGCCACCGGCCGCTCGGTGGTCCTGCACCCACCCAGCGCGCGGCTCTACCCCGACCAGGCCCGGCTGCTGCAACGAAGCACTGCGGCGGCCGCCCGCGCCCCGCGGCCGGCCGAGCCCCGGGTGTTGGTGGTGCCGCCGGTCTACGGCGGCTCGCTGCCCCTGGCCGCCTGGTGCGCCGAGGCGCTGAGCGCCCTGGGTTGCCGGGTGCGGCGGCCGCCGCTGGAGGCGGTGGAGCCGCTGTATCGCCAGGTGCGCGGCTCGGAATTGCCGGCGAAGCGCACCGGCCGGGCCGTCGACCTTTTGCTGGGCTTTTTGGGCCAGGCGGTTTTGCTGGCGGCCGAGGAGTTCAAGCCCCACCTGGTGCTGGCCTTGGCCCAGGCACCCCTGCCGGCCGAGGTGGTGGAGCGGCTGGGCCGGCTGGGGGCGGTCACCGCCTTTTGGTTCGTGGAAGATTTTCGCATGCGTCCCTACTTCCGGGAGGTGGCCGCGGCCTATGACCATTTCTTCCACATCCAGGGGCGGGCCATGGAGGCGCAGCTTCGCGGCCTGGGGGCCAACGGCCATCACCTGCCCCTGGCCGCCCACCCGCCGGTGCACCGGCCCCTGGAGTTAAGCGAGCCGGAGGACAAGCGTTGGGGGGCCCGGGTGGGGTTCATGGGCGAGGGCTATCCCAACCGGGTGCGCCTCCTCGGCTCCCTGGCCGGCCGCATCGAGGGGCTGCGGGTCTGGGGAACCGGCTGGCCCGACCAGGGGCGGCTGGCTCGGCTGGTGGGCGAGGATGGTCGCCGGCTGGAGCCGGAGGAAGTGGTGCGGGTGTATAATGCCTGCCAGGTGGTGCTGAACCTGCCCTCCAGCGACCGGGCCTCGGCCGACCCCGCGGCCCTGGACTTTGTCAACCCGCGCACCTTCGAGGTGGCCGCCTGCGGCGGGTTCCAACTGGTGCAGCGTTCCTCGGCCCTGGCCCGGGTCTTGCTGCCCGAGGTGGACGTAGCGGTTTTTAGCGACGAGGGAGAGTTGGCCGGGCTCATCGAGCACTACCTGGCCCACCCCCAGCAGCGCTCGGACGTGGCCGCGGCCGGGCGGCGGCGGGTGCTCAGCGAGCACACCTACTACCACCGCATGGACCATCTGCTGGCCGTCTGCCTGGGACCCGGCCCGGAGAAGGATCCCCCGGCGGGAGAGAACCGGGAAGCCTTGGATTTGATGCTCGAGCACCTGGCTTCCGAGCGATAACCCAAACTCGGGCGAGAGAGGTTTTTGACATGGAGGTCGTCTTGGACGGAGCCCGCCTGGAGGTGGAGCCCGAGGGTGAGACCCTGCAGGATGTCATCGGATGGCTTTTGGAAAACCAGGTGAGCGCCGACCGCGCCCTGCGCGAGGTGAAGGTCAACGGCGAGCCCTACAACATGGCCGACATGGGGCCGGCCTCGGGCATGGCCGCCAGCGAGATACAGCACCTGGAGGTGGAGACGGCCGAGGCCCGGCAGGTGGCCCTGGAGTTCATGGGCCAGGCCCCGACCTACCTGGAGGCCATCGCCCAGGCGGTGGCCGCGGTGGCCGAGCTGTTTCGGGTGGTCGATGAACGCGACGCCAGCGAACAGTACATCGCGGTGCTCGAGAGCCTGCAGCTCTTTCTCACCATGCTCGAAGAGACCCGCCGGCTGCTGGGCCTGGACCTGGAGTCCGCCGTCTACCAGGAGCGCACCGCCGCCGCCGCCCTGGAGAACCTCTCGGGCCTGATCAAGAAGCTCCTGGACGCCCAGGAAAACGAAGACTGGGTGCTCTTGGCCGACTTGCTGGAATACGACCTGGCCCCGGAGCTGCGGGCCTGGGGCGAGTTCGCCAAGCTGCTCAAGGACCAGTGCCTCTCGTGAACCTGCTGGAGCTCCTACGCCGCTGGCAAGGCCTGCACCACGAGCTGTTGGGCCTGGCCCAGGGCTGCCTCCAGGTGCTGCGCCAGGACCGCCTGGACGACCTGGAGGACCTGTGGGCCAAGCGCGGCCGGGTATTTGACCGCCTGGAGGCCGCCGCCCGCCGCCTGGAGCCGGTATTCGCCGACTGGCCGGCCGGGGCCGGGGGCCTGGACCCCAACCAGCGCGCCCAGGCCGAGGCGATCATCCAGGAGGTGCGCGGCGTGGCCGGCCGGTTGCTGGAGCTCGACCGCCAGGTGGCCCAGGGCCTGGAGGCGGCCAAGGAGCGCACCGGCGGGGCCCTCAAGCGCCTAAGCGACGGCCAGCGGCTCATGGACGCCTATGGCCGCAGCAGCCCCCCGGGACCGGCCAGCTTCTCCAAGCTGAGCTGACACCAGCCGGAGGCGGCGGCCGGGCCCAGGGATCGTTGCAACATATTGTGGTTGGGATTATTTATTTTGGCTAGATGTTGTGGGTACGCCTTTTTTGTGGTGCATGAATTACACACAAGAAGTTTTGTGGAGCATAAAACCGCCAAAAGTGCTCCACAAAATATCTTGTGGAGCATAGCCGCTACACAACCGTTTTACCCTCTGCGGCCAGTAAAAGCCGCCCGAAGTAGTAGGTAGTAGGCCGGCGGCCGCGACCGGGCTTTAAAACTCCGATCACCTCTCCATCCACCAACTCCCGAATGATCCGACCGGCGCTGTGCTTGGGTATACCGGAGCGCCGGGTGAATCCGCTGGTGGTGAAGGTTGGCTTGGCAAAAATTTCGTCCAGGGCGCGTATGGCGAACTGCGAACGGGTCAACTCCGGCACCTTGGCCTTGGCCCAATCATAGAGCTTTAATATCTCCCGGGCCTTGGCGGTGTTCTCCTTGGCCTGCTTGGTCACCGCCCTTAAGAAGAACTCCACCCACTGCTGCCACCGCCCCTGGCGGGAGATGTCCAGCAGGTGGTCGAAGTACTGGTCGCGGTGGGCCTCGAGGTACTCGCTGAGGTAGAACATGGGCGCCGCCAGCAACCCGGCCTTGTAGAGCAACAGCGGGATGAGCATGCGTCCCACCCGCCCGTTGCCGTCTTTAAAGGGATGGATCAGCTCGAACTGGGCGTGGATGATCGCCTGCTGGACCAGGGGGTCCTTTTCCGGGTGGGTGAAGTAGGTCTCCAGGTTCTCCATGTATTCGGGCACCATCTGGGGCTCGGGGGGGACGTAGGTGGCCTCCTCGATGGTGCTGCCCGGACGGCCGATCCAGTTTTGATCGCGCCGGAAGCTGCCCCGGCCCATCTCCTGGCCGCGCACGCTATTCAAAAGAATCTCATGGACGGTGCGTATCATGTGCAGGGACACCGGGCGGTCGGCCAGCATCCGCGCGGCGGACACGAGGGCCATCCGGTAATTGACCACCTCCCATATCTCGTCGTCTTGCTTTACCGCCTCCTCGCCGTCGGCCTCGATCTCCAGCACCTCCTCCAGCGAGGTGACGGTGCCTTCGATGCGCGAGGATATCACCGCTTCCTGGGTCGTGAGGGGTGAAAGCAACACCGCCGGGTTGGGTATGGTGGATAGGACGCCGTCGTAGCGGGCCAGGGCCTCGCGGCCCGCTCCGATCAGCGAAACGAGCCTCTCCCAGTCCAGCGACTCCAGGGGCAGCTTGTCGGGCAGGTAGGGCTTCATGTCAGCATCCTCGCGCCGTCAACATAGCATACCCTTGGCCGATAATCACCCGGGCGGGGACGCCGCCTGGCCGGCCAGGCGGCGGGCCACGGCGGCCAGTTGGCCGTAAACCCGGGCCTGGCCGGTGGCCTGGTTTACCGGGTCTGGTTGGTCCTGGGCCCCGATGCCCGCGACCTGGTAGATGGCCAGCGGCGTCAGCTCCCGGCTGGCCAGGGCGGTGCCACCGAAGCGCTCGCCCAACCCGGCCGCGGCCCGGGCCATTTCGGCGGCGGCGCTTCCCCGGCCGGCGGCCAGGGCGGCGCGCAGCTCTTGCAAGCGCCGGGTTGCCTGGTTCGCCAGGGCGGCCAGCTCCCCGGCTACCCGGCGCAGCTCCTCACCGGGCAGGGGCGGCCCGGCGGGGTGGCCAGCCAGCACCGCCAGCCAGGCGGCGCGTAGGGCCTCCAGGGCCGGCTGGTCGCGGTGGGTCCCCAGGGGACTAAGCTCCAACAGGCCGTCGGCGGCCCTGGCGCTGCGGTAGACCCGCGTCCGGCTCCCCTCCGGCGGCCGGTAGGGCTCGCCCAGCAGGTGCTCCAGGGCGGCCAGCACGTCATCGGGCCGCAAGGCCCGGCGGCAGTGGTGGTGGCTACAGGCGGCGGGATCGGCGCAGGGGGCGCAGTCCAGGGCGGCCTCCAGCACCAGGCTGCCGGGACGATAGGGACCGGTGGCCCGCGGCCGGGCTCCGGCCAGGCTCAAGCAGACGATGGGCAGCCCCACCGCGGCGGCCACGTGCATGGTCCCGGTGTCGCCGCTGACCAGGGCCCGGCAGCCGGCCAGCAGCCCGGCCAGGCAGCCCAGGTCGGTGGCCCCGGCGGCGCTGAGCACCCCCGGTCCCAACTCCTGGACCAGCCGGTCAGCCGCCGGGGCCTCGGCCGCCACCCCGGTGAGCACCACCCCCAGGCCCCGGCGCAGCAGGCCGCGGGCCAGCTCCCGCCAGTTATCCCAGGGCCAAGAGCGCTCCGGCTTGCCGGCGCCCATCTGCAGGGCCACCACCTTGGGGCGCCCCGCCCGGGCCAGGCGGGCCAGCATCTGCCGGCCGGCGGCTTTTTCTGTGGCGGTGGGCGCAAAGACCAGCCGGCGCGCCCCGGCCGGTGCACCGGTGGCCAGGGCCAGGATATCGGCCGCGTGCAAGGGGTTGAGATGGGGCCCCTGCAGGTGGACCTGGTAGTAGGCCATCCAGTCGCCGCGCATCACCAGGGCGCCCTCGGCGGAGAGATCGGCCCCCAATACCCGAGTGCGCCGGCCGCGGGCCAGGAAGCTAAGCGCCCCGGCCGGGTCGTTGAAGCAGGGGTTGATCACCATCTCGTAGCCCGGGGCCAGCTCGCGCTCCAGGCGCTCCAGGCGGGCCAGGCCCGGCAGCGGGGCCCCGGGACCGGGCTGGGACGCCAGCTCGGCCAGCTCGCGCCCGGGCCAGGGGATGAAGCGCTCCACCGCCGGGTGGCGGCCGGCCACCTCGGCGTAGGCCTCCTGGGCCAGCACCGTGATCCGGGCCTGGGGATGGACTTCTTGCACGGCCGAGAGCAGGGGGGTGTCCAGCAGCAGGTCGCCCAGGGCCAGGGTCTGGATGAGCAGGACGCGCATCAGCCTTGCCGGGGACGCAGGGCGCTTAGGATTATCACGCAGGCGGCCAGCCGGTCCGGCGGCCGGCCCGGCGCGGCGTGGGCCTCCAGCACCGGCCAGGTGAGCCGCGCCTCCGGTGGCAGGGGCCGCAACAGGTCGGCCAGCCCGGGCATGCTCTCAAGGGCTTGGGCCACGGTGGGGGCTTCATCGGTCACGCTGCTCACCACCCCCTACTGGCGCTGGAAGACAATGAAGCCGTACTTGCCCGTAAGTTTGCAGCGGTGCCGGCCCAGCCAGGTGAGGGTATGCTCCCGGCCGGAGCCGTCGGGGTTTTGAATGATGAGATGGTCGCGCTCCAGGCGCCACTTCCAGTGGATGGTCCGGTTGCCGAAAAACACCGTCCGGCCGCTGTGGTCGGCATCAAAGAAATAGATAAGCCCCAGGTGGATGCCCGGGGAGCCCTCCACCAGTTTCCACTTGCCCACCAGGCCGCGCGGCGCGTCCGCCCGCACCGGGGTCGCCGCGGCCCAGGCCAGGACCAAGGCCAGGACCAGCACCCAGGCCAGCGGCCATCTTCCCCTTGCCAAAGCTTGCATCATCGGCCTCCCGCTTTTCGCCTGGCTCATGCTAGCAAATCGCACCGGCCGATTTAAAGCCCCTGCGGCTTAAAAAACCCGGCGCCCGGGGATGGCCCCCGGACGCCGGGATTGGTGTTTACGGCCGCCTGGCGCGCCGCGGCTCAGGCCTTGCGGAAGACCAACTCGCCGCCATCGGCCTCGGCGATGATCTTGTCGCCGGGGGCGAACTCGCCGGCCAGTATCTTCATGGCCAGGACGTCTTGCACCATGCTCTGGATGGCCCGCTTCAAGGGACGCGCGCCATAGACCGGGTCGTAGCCGGCATCGGCCAGCACGGCCTTGGCCTCCTCGGTGAGCTCGATGGCCAGGTCGCGGTCGGCCAGCAGACGGTTTAAGCGCTCTATCTGTATATCCACGATGGCCGCGATGTCCTCCCGGCTCAGGGAGTGGAAGATAACCACGTTGTCCACCCGGTTGAGGAACTCGGGCTTGAACTGGGCCCGCAGGGCGTCCATCACCGCCTTTTCCATCTCCTGGCGCCGGTCGGCCTCGTTCATCTCCATGATGTACTGGCTGCCAAGGTTGGAGGTCATGATGAGCACCGTGTTCTTGAAATCCACCGTGCGACCCTGGCCGTCGGTGAGCCGGCCGTCATCGAGAATCTGCAGCAGGGCGTTGAACACGTCGGGGTGGGCCTTTTCGATCTCGTCGAAGAGCACCACGCTGTAGGGCCGGCGACGCACCGCCTCGGTGAGATAGCCGCCCTCCTCGTAGCCCACGTAACCCGGAGGTGCGCCGATGAGCCGGGCCACCGAGTGCTTTTCCATGAACTCGCTCATGTCCAGCCGGATCATGGCCTGCTCGTCGTCAAAAAGGAACTCGGCCAGGGCGCGGGCCAGCTCGGTCTTGCCCACCCCGGTGGGGCCCAGGAAGATGAAAGACCCGATGGGACGGTTGGGGTCTTGCAGGCCCGAACGCGCCCGGCGCACCGCGTTGGCCACCGCGGTGATGGCCTCGGACTGGCCCACCACCCGCTTGGAGATGCGCTCTTCCATGTGCAGGAGCTTTTCGCGCTCGCCCTCCAGCAGCTTGGCCACCGGGATGTTGGTCCACTTGGCCACCACCTCGGCCACGTCCTCGGCGCTGACTTCTTCGCGCACCAGCGACTTGCCCTCCCGCTGCCGCCGGTCCATGGCCGCCTGGGCCTCGGCCAGCTCCTTTTCCAGCTCCGGCAACTCGCCGTACTTTATCTCGGCCGCCCGGTTGAGGTCGCCGGCGCGCTCGACCCGCTCCAGCTCGGCCCGCAGGTTGTCTATCTTCTCCTTGGCAAAGCGAATGGCCTCGATGACCCCTTTTTCGGTCTCCCACTCGGCCTGCAGCCGCTGGGCCTTTTCGCTCAGCTCCTTTATCTCCTGGTTCACCTTCTCCAGGCGCTGGGCGCTGGCCTCGTCGCTCTCCTTCTTGAGCATCTCGGCTTCCACGTTGAGCTGGGTTATGCGCCGCTGCATGAAGTCCAGCTCCTCGGGCAGCGAGTCGATGTTGATGCGCAACTTGGAAGCGGCCTCGTCCATCAAGTCGATGGCCTTGTCGGGCAGGAAGCGGTCGGTGATGTAACGGTGGCTCAGGGTGGCGGCGGCCACCAGGGCCGAATCCTTGATGCGCACCCCGTGGTGCACCTCGTACTTCTCCTTGAGCCCGCGCAAGATGGCGATGGTGTCTTCCACGCTGGGCTCGTTAACCATCACCGGGGCGAAGCGCCGCTCCAGGGCGGCGTCCTTCTCGATGTTCTGGCGGTACTCCTTGATGGTGGTGGCCCCGATACAGCGCAGCTCGCCACGGGCCAGGGGCGGCTTGAGCATGTTGCCGGCGTCCATGGCCCCCTCGGCCTTGCCAGCCCCCACCAGGGTGTGCATCTCGTCGATGAACAGGATGATGCGGCCCTGGGCGTCGATGACCTCCTTGAGCACCGCCTTGAGCCGGTCTTCAAACTCGCCGCGATACTTGGCCCCGGCGATGAGCGACCCCATGTCCAGGCTCACCAACTGCTTGTCCTTGAGCCCCTCGGGCACGTCGCCGGCCACGATACGTTGGGCCAGGCCCTCCACCACCGCCGTCTTGCCCACCCCGGGCTCGCCCAGGAGCACCGGGTTGTTCTTGGTGCGGCGCGAGAGAATCTGGATCACCCGGCGTATCTCCTCATCGCGCCCGATGACCGGGTCCAGCTTGCCGGCCGCCGCCGCCTCGGTGAGGTCGCGGGCGAACTTCTTGAGCGCCTCGTACTTGTCTTCCGGGTTTTCATCGGTAACCCGCTGGGTGCCGCGGATGTCCTGCAACACGGCCATGATGGCATCAGGGGTGATGCCGTGGTCACGCAACACATCGCCGGCGGCGCTCTCGCTGCCGGCCAGGGCCAACAGGATATGCTCGATGGAGGTGTACTCGTCGCGCATGGCCTCGGCCTGGGCTTGGGCCTGGTTGAGTACCTCCATGGCCGCCGGCGACAGGTGGGCCTGGCCGGTGGCCCCGGCCACCTGGGGCAGCTTGTTCAGGGCCTCCTGGCAGGAGGCCATTACCGCGTTTACATTGGCTCCGACCTTGCCGATCACCGGGTGGGCTATCTCCTGGCTTATCTCCAGGATCACCGCCAACAGGTGGATGGGCTCGATCTGGGGACTTCCCTTTTTGTCGGCCAGGGTCATGGCGCCTTGCAGCACCTCCTGGCTCTTCATGGTAAATTTGTCAAATCGCATATCTGGTCACCTCGCTTGATAGGTGTGGATGTTAATATTTTTACCGGCCAGGCACCGGCCACGTGCGACATTCCGTAAATTCAGCTTGTTTATATAAGGTAAGCCTTTGAAAGACAATGTCAACGTTTGCGTGGGCCCCGGCGGCGGCATTGTCGATTTTGGCCTACTCTGCTATAGTGGTAACAATTCTCGGCACAACGATTTTAGGTTACTCCGGCGCGGCAGCGGACGACCGGTGAGCCCCAAGGCCGACGGTAGCGGTTTTCAGCCACTGCGCGCATTGCAAGGTCAACCAGATAATGACCAGCCTGCTCAAAAAACAACCGCGCCCCCGGCCGCAGCGGGGACGGGTAAACTACCGGCGGGGCGTCAGCGCGGCGGGCATCTACCTCGGCCTGGCCGGCCTGGCCATGTACTCCCAACTGCTTTGGGCGGCCCATAACGGCTATGCCCACATCACGGCCCGCCTGGCCGGCGCCGCCCTGGTCGGCGGGATGGTGGCCTGGCTCCTCACCCGGATGGTGGGCTGGTTGGCCCGGCGCCGCGGCGAGGACGAAGAACCAGCCCTGCGCCGCTGGTCCTACTGTCTCGCCCCGGTCGTCTTGATCCTCTTGACCCCGCTATACCATGGCTTCTTGTCTATCGCCCTGCTGAGCCCCCCGCTTATCTTCCTGGCCCAGGCTCTTTACCGGCGCCTCCGGCAACACGGCATGCGCTTTGTCAAGCACGCCCTGGCCAACCTGGCGCTCTGTCTGCTCTCCTTGGCCCTGGCCCTGGCCCTGGGCGAGCTGTGGATATACATCCTGTACCACGACTTCCCCTCCACCACGCACCGCAGCCCCAACCCACACTACATCGTGCACACCAAGAACCCGCACCACCGCCCCCAGTTCAGCCCGCGCGGGCCGGGTAGCTCCGGGCCTAAGCCGCCGGGGGTGAAGCGAATCCTGGTGCAGGGCGACTCCATCACCACCGGGGCCCAGTCCGACTGGCGTAAAGGCATCACCAACCAACTGCTGAACATCCTCAACCAGAGGCAACCGGGACGCTGGCAGATGGACGTCATCGCCAAGGCGGGCCACGAGATCGATCATCACTGCAAGGACCTGCGAAAACTGGGCGCCATCACCAAGCCCGACGTCATCGTCTATATCTGGTACGTCAATGACCTGGAGGTGGACAAGGAACTGCGACCCACCAGCAAAATGGCCGTCTGGCGCAACCTGCCCTTCCACCACTTCCTGCGCCGCTACTCCTACCTGTACCGCTTTTTAGATATACGCCTGGCCGACGCCCTGCCGCGGCTGGCCCCCACTTATATCCAATACCTGGCCCATAACTACCGCTCCGGCACCTACCACTGGTTGGTCTTTGAGCTGCTGTTCCACTCCTGGCTGGACCGGGCCACCAGCATCGCCCCCCGCACCATCGTGTATCTCTATCCCACCCTGCCCCGGCGCGGCCTGGGCTCCCAGCCCTACCCCCTGCGGCACCTGCACCAGCAGGTCATACGCGCCGCCGGCGCCGAGGATATCTCGTATCCCGCCTGGATGACCCCGCATCAAAAAGGCGTGGACCAGCGCGACGGCTCCTCGCCCTACGGCGTCATCCGCCTGGCGCGCCGCGGCACCGCCCCGGGCAGCATCGTGGTCGACGGCCCGCTGCCCCACTGGCTGGCCATCACCGCCGGGCACTACCGGGCCGACTTCCGGCTCAAGATCGCCTCCAGCTCCGGCGACGCACCGGTGGCCCGCCTGCAGGTGACCGACGGCCAGGGCCACGTGCTGAGCCGTAAAGACGTACCCGCCGGCAACAACCAGGGCCGGTGGCACAAGGTCGCCTTACCCTTCACGGTGGGGCCTGCGGGGGTAAAGGATTTACGCCTGCAGGTGGAATACCTGCGCGGCGGCGACCTGGCCGTGGACCAGGTGATCCTCCACTGGCCCCTGCACGGCCGGGTGCAGGTGGTCGACGGCCTGCCCCAACTGCGCAACCTTAAGACCTGGCAGAACCAGTTCGACGGCCATCCCAACGCCAAGACCAACCAGATCGTGGCCCAGACCTTGGCCCGGGCCGTCTTGACCCCGGACATGGGCCTGGTGGTGCCCTGAAGCGTTGGCGACCGCCGCGGGGGCCTGGGGAAGCCGGCCTAATAACGAATAGTGGATTTTTCCGAACGGCGGGAGACCGCGATTGCGACCGTCGCAGGCGATAGCGTCTTTAACCCCCCTATGGTTTTCTTTGGGAGGGGGGTTCGGGGAGGCCCTTTCTTTTTTCTAAAAGGAACCCAACACCACACCTTAACCAGCACTAGCATTGCAACCGGACGGCGGGAGACCGCGATTGCGACTGTCGCAGGCGATAGCGTCTTTAACCCCCCTATGGTTTTCTTTGGGAGGGAGGTTCGGGGGGACCCTTTCTTTTTTCTAAAAGAAAGGGTCCCCCCGATCACTCTTCACTCTTCACTCTTCCTCTTCCTCTTCCGTCTTCACCTGCCGGGCCAGCCAGAGGATTTGGCGGGCGATACCGCGCAGGGCGCGCACTTCTTCGCTAGTGGGTTCGGCGCGTTCCAGGGCTAGTTTCATGGGTCGGAAGAAGTGTTTGGGGTTATCGGCCGGCAGGGTACCGATAGCCACCAGGGCTTGCACCAGGTGTTCTTTTAGTCCGTTTAGTTCGGCCAGGGGGGCGGGTTTTCCGCGTGGGGCGCGGGTTTTACGACCGTGGCGTTCCATGGCGCTGGTGCGCAGTTCGTAGGCCAGGACCATGACGGCCTGGGCCAGGTTCAGGCTGGCGGCCTCGGTGGTGGGGATATTCACTGACAGGCGGCAGGCGTCCACTTCTTCGGTGGTGAGTCCGCGGTCTTCGGGGCCGAAGACCAGGGCCACGGTTCCCCGTTCGGCCAGGGAGAGGACTTCGGGGGCCACGTTGCGCGGGCTGGTGAGCCGGCCGCGTTTTTCGCCGGTGCGCGCGGTGGTGGCAAAGGCGGCGACCGCGTCGGCCAGGGCGCTGTCGAGGTCCGGGTGGATGGTCATGGACTGCAGCACCGGGGCGCCGGCCGAGGCGGCCAGGGCGTTGACGGACTTGACCCGGTACTTTTGCGGCATCACCACCCGCAGGCCGCCGAGGCCCATATTGGCGATGGCCCGGGCGGCCGCGCCGATGTTTTCGGGAAAGCGCGGCCGCACCAGCACCACTTGGATATTTTTCAGCTCGCCGAGCACCTTTGCCTTTTCCTTGGTCTTCGGGTTGTCGCGTTGGCCCCTGCTATGTACTACAGCTCGGCGGCGATGGGAAGTGCGCCGACTCCGGCCCGGCGGCGGCCCAGGGGCGCGGCGGCGTTAACGCCTTCAATTAAGAGCATCAATCCTTACTTTTATCCATACTGCTCAAATGAACTTTACCTTAAAACTACGAAAACCAATATCACCCTTTATTCGTATTACAAGCCTTACATAGTCGTATTCACATACTGCTTTATGATGATTTATTAATTCCAGCTTGACTCACAATCCTATATTTTTTATGCTAAATAAAATTTAAAAGTGGGCCATGATTGCCCTTTTGCTGCCGCTTTGGCGCAGCAAAAGGGCTTTGTTTTTGGGACCGGACAGGAAATATTACTGCTAACAAAGGGAGGGTATTATGTCGCGCCAACGGGGTAGCTGGATACTGCTTTACGCCGTCATGATCATCGCCGTTTTGGGCCTGGCTCCTATCGCCGGGGCCAACACCTTGGACTGGAAAGGCATCACCTGGAACTGGGTTCAAGTCGGTTCCCCGGTGTTTGTCAACTCCGCCGGCAATCTGCAGGTCACGGGCAATATGGGGGTGGGCACCGACCAGTTCGGCGCCAGATCAGTAGCCAACCAGGGAGTATGGATCACCGCCTCTTTCATCACTCCCCAGTGGGGAACCTGCCCCGCCCTGTTCGTCGACGGCTTTACCGAAAGCGGCGCCTCGTCGCGCTTTCACATCGGCCTCATGGGTGACAACGGCGAGGTTTATGGCGCCCGCCACCTCACCCAAAACCACACCACCCCTCACAGCGCCACCCACGTTTACAAGCAGCGCGACCCCTCGGACGTCGGCTCCGAGCACCACGTCGGCATTCACAAACCCAGCCATGGCAACTTCGTGGAACTGTGGTTCGACCACGAGATAATGGCCATCATCAACACCACCGACCCGGCCGGCGGCGATATCCTCGGCAACCTGGGCGTCATTTCCCTAAGCTCGTTCATGCCCCATGACCGCAGCCTGCCCATGGAGTTCACTGACTTCAAAATCTCGGTCACTCCCGAACCGACCAGCCTGTTGCTCTTTGGTTCGGGCATCGGCCTGCTCGGTTGGTTCCGCCGCCGCCGGCGCAACCGCCGCGACACCTAGCCCCGGACCGTGCTAACATATAAGTGGTGGCCATCAAAAAAGGCTTGTGCCCACAACACAACCTGGCCGCCCGAAAACTTATAGACCAGGTGAATGAGCATTACGCAGTCCGGGCGTTAATTCGAGGCGAACGGGGGCGTATTGTGGGGGGGGCGGTAGGGCGTATTGCGAGGCGAACGGGGGCGCATTGTGGGGGGGCGGCAGGGCGTATTGTTTGATTGTCCGGTTAAGAGAGATGTTTTGTTAGGCCGGCGCCATGGAGCGGCGTTAATAAAGAAGGCAGGCTTTATAGTTAGATATTAAGCAACCCAACATAATCAAACCTGGTTTCATCTTTTCCGGGAGGGGACCCATGGCCATTAACCGGCTCATCGATGTCCACACCCACCTGTTCAACGGGTTCTACGTGCCCATTGAGGAGGTGCTGGACCACAAGGCGCCCCTGCCGCGGTCGCTGGCCAAGACCTTCGGCCGAGTGCTCAAGCAGCTCATCGGCAGCCCGCTGCTGGAGACCGACGACGGCCATCTCGGCTGGCTCGGCCTGCGCCAAACCGAGTCCGACCCCGAGACCGTGGCCCGCGCCCTGGTGGAGGTGATCCAGCGGCACCTGGACGCCGAGATAAAAACCAGCAACCTCAAGGACACCGTCGAGCGCGCCCGCAACTCCCAGCTGCACCAGGCGGTGGTGAGTCTTTTGCGCGAAGACGCCCGGCAACGCCGCGACCCCTACGACGTCGACATCCTCGGCGATGACCTGTCGCTCGCCTTTACCGAGGCCGACGAGGTGACCGCCGAGTTCACCCGCCTGAGCCTGCTGCGCGACCTGATGAGCCTGCTGCACGGCGTGATCATCAATATACTAATGATGAACCAGGGGCAGGTGGCCGCCTTTGTGCTCAAGATGCTAACCAGCGACGCGGTGCTCTTCGATCAACTGCTCAACCAAAACTACCGCCCCGATGACCAGCCCGCCCTCATGGTCCATCATACCATGGACATAGAACCACCCTACCGCTGGCGCAACGGCCCGGTCCCCACCATCGGCCCGGAATACCCCTTTGATGATGTGCAGATTCATCGCTCCGCCGACTTCATCAAGCGCGCCGGCGGACGCCTGCTGGGCTTCGTGGCCTTTCACCCCGAGCGCGGACCCCGCGCCCTGGAGCTGTGCCAGCAGGCCCGCTGCCACGGCCACATCGGCGTGAAGATATACCCCCCGCTCAACTACCGCCCCGACGACTGGGACTCCTACCCCGTCCTGCGCCAGCTCTACGATTGGTGCTGCGCCGAAGACATACCCATCATGGCCCACTGCACCCCCACCGGCTTTGAGGCCTGGTCCGGCACCGGCATCTGCGCCGACCCGCTGCACTGGGCCGCGGTGCTCAAAGAATACCCCGACCTGCGCCTGTGCCTGGGCCACGCCGGCGGCGGCGACTACCAAAACATCCCCTGCAACCTAAGCGGCGATATCTATCCCGACAGCCAGGAGACCACCGACACCGACGGCTGGTACAGCACGCGCACCCACTGGAAGCAGGCCGGGCAGCTTTGCTACCCCCGCACCGTGGTGCGGCTCTGCCGCAAGTACCCCAAGGTCTACTGTGACTTCTCCTACCTCACCGGCATCCTGCAAGACGGCAAAAAGAAAAAGCGCTTCATCGCCAACTTCAAGGCGGCCATGAGCGACCAGGGCAAATACAAGTTTGCCGACAAGGTGATGTACGGCACCGACTGGCACATGATGGAGATGGTGGGTCACACCCAGGAGTTTCGCGACACCTTCCAGGCCATCTTCGCCGAGCACGACTGGCTCAGCGACGAGGCGGCCGACAAGTTTTTCTTTGGCAACGCGGTGGCCTTCTTGAACCTGCCGGGGTTCATCGCCGCCCAGTCCGACTGCGCCCCGGCCTTCTTTGAGCCGGATGCGCTAACGCACCTCCGGGCCATCGTGCGCGCCGCCGGGGGCTAGCCTGGCAAACCGGGCATCGCCAGCGTGCGGGCGGCCGAGGGCTAGGTGTTGGTGGCGCGGGATGCAGGTGAGAAGATCATCGCCATCGTACGGGGGCCACGGGCGGCTGGAGGCTAACGGGTAAACCAGGCATCGCGGTGGTTAAGGCCGAACCATCGTGCGGGCGGCCGGGGGCTAAATAGCGCTATTTCAAAATTGTTGGTAAGAACGAAGCCCGGTGTGTTAATTTTGCTGTGAGTCGGCGCCGATTTAAAGCCCACGGGAGAACAACCCCCGGCTAGCGCAAGTAAAAGGAAAAAGCATGACTGATACCGTACCGGCAGAAGTGATTGGGGACCTCCGCGAGAATCTCGCTATCTTCAAGGATATGGATATTTACAACGAGATCGTGGAGCCGAGGGACGCCGTATTGGAGCGGTTTCAGCGGGTCTTTTCTTTAAAACATGTGCCCGAGATAACCGAGGATGAATTCCGCAGCTTCCTTAAAATCGAAAACAACAAACATTGGAGTGGACTACACCGGCAAGGATCTCGGGTTTGTGCCGACATGGACCGGCTCAGAGATGCCCTGGCAATACTTGTTGATGAGAAACGTCCGTTAACAGATCGGCTGGACAAGGCCATCGCAATGGTTTCTGGCATGGGCAAGAATATGGCCTCTGCTATCCTTCTAGTCACCCAGCCTGATCGGTACGGCGTATGGAACAACCGTTCCGAAGCAAACATGAAACGGCTGGGTATTTGGCCAAAGTTCGACCGGGGCGAACCCTTTGGTAGTCGGTATGTCAAGGTCAACCAAATATTGCTTTACATCCGAGAAAGGCTCCATCTCGACCTTTGGGCCTTAGACGCCCTTTGGTGGTGTCTGGACCAAAAGGAATCCGGGGACCAGTCACTACCGGAAGCCACTAAAACGATGCTTAGCGACGAGGTTGTAGCGGACCAACAGCAGTTCGGACTTGAACGTCACCTGCATGAATTCCTGCGTGACAACTGGGACCTGATGGAGCTAGGTCGCGATTGGGCACTCTACCAGGAACCCGGAGACGATGAGGCCGGGTACGAATATCCTTGCGACGTTGGTCGCATTGATCTGCTGGCCAAGCACAGGAAAGAAGCGCATTGGCTCGTAATCGAGCTTAAACGAGATAAAACAAGCGATAAAACGGTCGGTCAACTACTTCGTTACATCGGGTGGGTTAAAACACACTTGGCCGAGGATGAAGAGGAAGTGCGGGGGATGATCATTTGCCACGAGGCGGATAAATCCCTTCACTATGCATTAAGCACGGTTCCAAATGTCGAACTCCGACTATACGAAGTTAAGTTTCTTCTGAAGCGTAGCAACGAAATTATTTAATCTAACAGTTGCCCCCCCATAGGACTCCGGGCGTCAGATTAAGTCTGAACTACTTCATACTATCTACGCCCTCGGCTGGTGCATAGCCATGAGCTTGTCGGCCATGGCGCTAACTGCGTCGCGGGCCGCGGTGGCCGCGTCGGCCGGGCAGATAGCCTCCATGTCGCAGGCGATCACCTCGTCGTCGTAGTCCATGAAACCCAAGAACTCGAAACCGTCCAGCGCCTTTTGCAGGTACTCGCGGTCCTTGTCCCCGCGTATCTTGTTGCCCACAATCAGCACCCGGGTCATGCCCAAATCGGCGGCCAGTTGCTTGATGTGGTTGGCCGTGTCCACCGAGCGCCGGCCCGGCTCCACCACCACCACCAGGAAATCAACCCCCCGGCTGGTGCCGCGCCCCAGGTGCTCCAGGCCGGCCTCCATGTCCAAAATAAGCGCGTCCTTGGACAAAAGCACCATGTGGGTCATTAGGGCCTTGAGCATGGTGGAGGCCGGGCAGATGCAACCGCCGCCGCCCTTCTTCACCGTGCCCATCACCATCAGCCGCACCCCGTCCTTCTCTACGCTGAGCTTCTCGGGCAGATCGTTCACCGTGGGGTTGAGCTTGAAAAAGGTGCCCATGTTCTGGCCGTCGCTCTCGGTGCGCTCGGCGATCAGGTCCTTCATCTCGCTCACCGGCACCAGCTTGTCGTAGTCGGCAAACCCCAGGGCCTGTCCCAGGTTGGCGTCCGGGTCGGCGTCCACCGCCAGCACGTTGAGGCCGCGCTTGGCCAGGGCCCGGGCCAAAAGCGCCGCAAAGGTCGTCTTGCCCACCCCGCCCTTGCCGCTAACCGCTATCTTCACTTTTATCTTCTCCCGTAGCCGACCCGGGCACGTCCTTAGTTA
>JAMOVV010000184.1 GCA_027067385.1 Desulfarculaceae bacterium | reverse complement strand
TCCCACGACCGGGCTTCCATCCCCCCGACCGGCCGCCACCTCACAAAATTTGTCGCAGCACCTCCGGGGCCACGCTGGGGATCACCACCCGGCGCACCAGGAGCCCCCGCTCCCCGGCGCCGACCGCCCCGGCCTGGACCGCGGCCCTCACCGCTCCCACATCGCCGGCCAACAGGCAAAAGGCCTTGCCCCCGAGCCCCATGGCCATGCGCACCTCCAGCACCAATACCTCGGCGGCCTTGCTGGCCTGGTCGGCGGCCATCACGCAGGCGGCCACCGAAAAGGTCTCGATCACCCCCAGGGCCGCGTCGCCGGCCGGCTCCACCGCGCCGGACAGGGCCTTGATGACCTCGGGGTTGATGTTGGGTATGACGAAATGGTCCACCACCGCGGGGCCGCCGCGAGCCAACCCGGTCTCCACCGAGGCCTGCACCGAGGCCACCTCGGCGTGCACCGCCACTACGAACTTGCCGGGACAGGTGGTCTTCATCATCAAGGGTTCCACCTGGGCCGCCTTGACCATGAAGTCCGCCGTCTCGATGCCCGCGGCGATGCTGTTAAACTCCACCATTCCCACTGCTTGCAGCATGAGCGCCATCTCACGTCCCGCTTATGGCGACCGCGTCGCCCACTTCGGTTACCACCCCGGCCAGCGAGGCGTGCACCCGCGCCCCCAGCGCACCGGCGGGTATGTCCCCGATGCAGTCGCCCACGGCCACTGAGTCGCCCACCCCCACCCGGGGCTCGGCTGGCGCGCCGATATGCTGGCGCAGGGGGATGCGCACCGAGCCCGGGGTGAACTCGCCGGCGAACTCGGGGTGAATCTCCAGGTAATCGGCGATGCCGGTTTTCAGGGCCAGGCGGCCGGTGGGTACCTTGCGCATATCGCGCAGGGCCGCCTGCTCGGGGTGAACCTCCCGCGGCCCGTCGTAGGCCACGCCGGCGGCGGCCAGGCGGGCCTTGAGCGCGGCGTTGATGCGCCGCGGCGACAGGCCCATGGGGCAACTAAACAGCTCACATACCCCGCACTCGCAGCACAGCAGGGCGGCCAGCGCACCCATGGCGCTGTCGCTCCCGCCGGCAAAGGCCCGCATCACCTTGTGGGTCTCAAAGCCGTGGCCCACCAGGAAACGGGGGCACAGGTCAGTGCAGAAACGGCACTGGATGCAGGCGGCCGCGGCCCGCTTTTGCATTACCGTAAGCGGCAAGGTGGCCGCCCGGTGCAGGTGGTGGCCGCGGGGCAGTACGATGATCCCCCCGCTGGTCTTGGTGATCACCGCCCGCGCCAACTCGTCGGCCTGGTCGATGAAGCGCCCCATCATGGGACCGCCCATGACGTAGACCGGGTCGTCCACCACCGGCCCGCCGCAGTGCTCGATGATGCCGGCCACCTGGGCGCCGATGGGCACCCGCACCAGGCACGGCCGGGCCACCTCGCCGGTGACCGTCACCACTTTGTGGGTCACCGGCCGACCCTCGACGGCCTGGGCAACGCTCTCCAGAGTGCCCACGTTGGCCACCAGGGCGCCTACTTCCTTGGGCAGGCCCAAGGGAGGTATGGTGTGGCCGGTGACCTCGCGCACCAGGATGTGCTCGTCGCCGGCGGGATAGAAGTTGTCCAGCTCGGCCAACTCCAGCCCGGCACCGCCCATGGCCCGGCGCAGCACCTCGGCCACTTGGCGGTACTTGCGCTTGATGGCCACCACCCCGCGCCCGGCCCCGGTGGCCGTCATCAGCGCCCGCAGGGCCGCCACCACGCGATCGGCCTGGGTGAGCATCAGGTACTGGTCGGTATACAACAGCGGCTCGCACTCGCAGCCGTTGGCGATAACCGTCTCCACCGGCTGGTCATACTTGACGTGGGCCGGAAAACCGGCGCCGCCTTGGCCCACCACGCCGGCCTTGCGAACCAGACCTATGAACTCTTGCGGGTCCATGCGCCTCTATCCTGGGTTAACTGCATCGCCTGTCCCGATGCGCCGTCGGCGCGGGGCCTACTTGCCCAGGGGGAAGACATCTTCCAGGTCGTTGTGCGGCCGCGGTATCACGTGCACCGCCACCACTTCGCCCACCCGCTTGGCCGCCGCGGCCCCGGCGTCGGTGGCGGCCTTGCAGGCGGCTACGTCACCGCGCACCAGAGCGGTCACCAGGCCGGCCCCGATCTGCTTGTAGCCCACCAGTTGCACGCGGGCCGCCTTGACCATGGCGTCGGTGGCCTCGATAAGTGCTGTCAGACCTTTGGTTTCGATCATACCCAGGGCGTCCATGTTCACCTTCCTTCGCAAAATTGAGCTGACTAGTTAAGCAGGTTGCCGCGTTGCAGGCAGAGCCCCACTACGGCCACCTTGACGATATCCTTGGCGCTGCATCCCCGTGACAGGTCGTGCCACCCGCCGTTAAACCCCTGTAGAAAGGGCCCCAGGGCGGTGTAGTCGGCCAGGCGCTGGACCATCTTGTAGGCGATGTTGCCCGCCTCCAGCGAGGGGAAGATAAAGACGTTGGCCTTGCCCTCCAGGATGCTGCCCGGCACCTTGAGGGCGGCCACGCCGGGCACCGCGGCGGCGTCGAACTGCAACTCGCCGTCGACCATGATGTCCGGGGCGCGCTCGCGGATTTTACCCACCGCCGCGCGCACCGCCGCGGCCCGGGGATGGTTGGAGCTGCCCTTGGTGGAAAATGACAGCAGGGCCACCCGGGGCTCTTCGGCCAGCAGGCCGCGGGCCATCTGGGCCGAGGATATGGCTATGTCGGCCAACACCTCGGACGAGGGCTCGGGCACCACGGCGCAATCGGCAAAGAGATAGCGACGCCGGCCATCGGGCGAGACCATCAGAAAGAAGCTGGAGATATGGTCAATGCCGGCCTTCCTGGGAATGAGGCTCAACCCGGCGCGCAGCACCGCGGCGGTGGAAGAAAGGTTGCCGGCCACCCCAACCTCCACCTCGCCCCGCCGCACCATCATGGCCGCGGCACCCAGGGGGCAATTCATGGCCCGCCGGGCGTCATCGCCGGATATCTCCTTGCCTTTCTCCCGCAGGATGGACCGGTAGGCCTCGGTGTTCTTTTCCAGCAAGGTGGGGCTGGTGTGGTCCACCACGGTGAACCCGGCGGCGGCCACCTCCGAGCGGCTCATCTTGGCGCGCACCGCAAAGGGCGACTGCACCAACACCGGCTCGGCCAGCCCCTCTTGCTTGATGATGCTGGCCGCTTGCAGGACCCGGCTGTCCAGACAATCGGGAAACACCACGGTCCCCGGCTGCTCCCGGCAGGCGTCCATGCAGCTTTGAAGGATATCCACGCCTCGATCCTCGCTTCAGCGGCCCAAGAGCCGGTTGATGCCGTCCGGCTTAAACACAGTTGATACAGGCCAACTTGACCCGGGAGGGGGTGCTGTAGATGACCTTCACGCCCTGGGGGAAATACACCATGTCGCCGGCGGCGGCGGTCATGGTCTTGCCGCCCACCGTTAGGTGCAACTCTCCGGAGACCACCACTCCGATCTCGGGGTGTTCCACCGTGCGGCGGAAAGAGGCCTTTTCCCACTCCATGTAGCCCCCGGCCAGGCGGGAACCCTCGGCCCCCTTGAAGGCGTTGGCCACCAGGGCCTTTTCCGCCACCGGCACCGGGCCGGCCCCCTGGTCCATCAGCCGCCGGCCCCGCACAAAACAGACCTCGCCCACCCGGGTGAGGGCGGTTGCGGTATCCTCGTCGTCCGGGACCTCCGGGGGGGCCATCTTGGACTCCACCACCTGGCGCACCAGGTGCTCCAGCTCGGCGGGCTCCAGGTCGTGGGGCAGGCGTTTTTCCACCATGGCGCAGACCTGGCGCACCACCGAGCCGGCCCCGGGCTGCTCAAAGGCGCAGGCCGCGCTTTGATCAACAGGCCCCGAATCCTCTACCCCGGGCAAGGCGACGCCGAGTTCCTCGGCCTTGTCCGCCGCTCCGGGAGTAATGATGCATCCGCCGGGGCAAACGGGAATTTCTTTGTTTCCCGCCCGGGCCGCCTGCACCACGTCGGCCACTGTGATCAAGCTTTTAGCCATGTCTTCCTCCTGCCATGGCGCCGCGGGCCTTACCCGCCAGCGCCCCTTGCCGCCAAGGTCGCCCGGTCGCCGTGGGCTCCACGCCCCACCGAAGCCCTAACATAGTGGTTACTACGAAGGCCGAGTTGGTCCATGAGCCGATCGGCGACCAGCGCCCAAACACACCAAGACATAGGCAACAACCATGCCAAGCCATGGGCGCCCGCCGGCCCGGTCCAGGGGCAAGTTTGCAACCTAAGGGCTTGTTAGTACAAAACCTATTGTCCGAGTCACTTCAGCGGGCCCGGGCTGGGACCCTGGCGGGCCAGCCCGTGGCGGAGCCCTGGGCCAGCGGCGCGCCAGGGGGTCAGGCGGCCAAACTAACGCAAACCAGGGAGGTTTTCAGGCTGGCCGGCTACGGCGGGATGGCTGCGGCGGACCCGCCCTAAGCTCTTGGCTGGTGCTCCGGTAACGCGTGAAGGCTGCCAACCGCCGGTCGCGCTTGCCAGGCGCTGGCGCCGTGGCGGGGAAGGCGGCTCTATCTATAAGGAATCATTCCTATTTACTGATAAGCCGTATTTTGGTTGCATTCTCGCATCGCACATAAGGTACGGTCTTGGCGGCCTAAGGGTCCGGTTTTTTGAACCAGCGGCAATCACGGTACTTTTCCTGATATTCCTGTCTCTCCCCGGAGATTGTTGCAGCTTTGCGACTGCCCCACAGGCCAGCCAGACGATACTTGTGCAATTCAAACGACTTGTGTGCCTGCGTTGCATAACTGCAACACAGCCGAAGGGCGGATGTAGCCCGCGGCCCCAGGTTCCAGGCCAGCCGGGTTACGCTCGGGGTTCGGCCGTTGGCCAAATACATTTTATCCTGTTTTATTAAAGGCTTTCGGACGGAGGGCCGGGATCATAGTATTATGCAAAGAAAACGACCAATCCCATCCAATATGGCATTGTGTTTGCAACTCGGGAATGGATCACGGTTTTCATCGCGCCTGGCCCCTGAGCGGGAAGCGGACGAAAACAGACAAGGAGCGCATCTTAACTCATGTTGGATCAGGGCCGGTATTGCCGATATGCAACCTCAAATCAGCCGCCGAGGCACTTTAGCGGCCCATTTGATGCACAACTGCACAACGCCGGCCCTGATATTGCAACCATGCAACCTGCCAGGCGGGTGGAGGCCTTGCCGGCCGGCAATCCGCAGGTGCAATCCACCTGCCGCGGCTGGTGGGCCCACAGCGTAGCTAGTTGATAATTATAACCAATTTCTCTTGCTAGGGATTTTAGCGTCCCAGGAAACAGGCCAGTGGTACGGAATTTGATATTCCATAAATCGCAAAGCCAAACCCTAGCCAAGAAGGAGAAATAAGCATGGAATGTTGTCTGTCTCCGCAAGAACAACTACTGGAGGACCAGTTTGCGGGCCGCGAGAACAAGTTCCGTACCTCCCGGGCGCATGCCAGGGCCTTCAAAATTTTAGACCGTGTCCAAAACCTCACCCCCAAGGTCGACGTGGAGCGCGGCAAGTACTTCACCGAGTCCATGCGCCAGACCGAGGGCGAGGCCTTGATCCTGCGCTGGGCCAAGGCCCTGTACAACATTGCTGAAAAGATCACCGTTTATATTGATGATGACCAACTGCTGGTCGGCCGGGCCGGTTGCCAGGGACGTTATGGCATCCTGTACCCCGAGCTCGACGGCGACTTCCTGGACTTGGCCATCGCCGAGCTGGACAAGCGCGACGTCTCCCCCTTTATCATCGAGCCGCAAGACGGCAAGATGATCACCGAGGAGATCGCGCCCTACTGGAAGGGCAAGACCTTCCACGAGAACCTCGCCCAGGCCCTGCCCCCGGACACCCTCAAGCTCACCTATGAGCCCGACAACCCGCTGCTGTCGCGTTTCATTGTCAATGAGACCGCCTCGTTCCGTTCCTCCCTGCAGTGGGTGCACGACTACGAGCGGGTGCTGCGGCGCGGCTTTGGGGGCATCCGGCAGGAGGCCGCCGAAAAGTTGGCCGCCCTGGACCCCTTCAGCCCGGATGACAACTGCCGCAAAAAGCCCTTCCTGGAAGCGGTGGTGACCGTGTGCGACGCCATCATCCTGTGGGCCAACCGGCACGCCGCGCTGGCCCGGCAGATGGCCGAGGCCGAGACTGACCCCCAGCGCAAGCAGGAGCTGGAGCTGATCGCCGAAACCTGCGCCCGGGTGCCGGAGCATCCGGCCCGCAACTTCTACGAGGCCATGCAGTCCCAGTGGTTTACCCAGATGTTCTCCCGCATCGAGCAGAAGACCGGGACCATCATCTCCAACGGCCGCATGGACCAGTACCTCTACCCCTATTACCAGGCCGACCTGGAGGCCGGGCGCATCGACGAGGACCAGGCGGTCGAGCTCTTCGAATGCATGTGGGTGGGCATGGCCCAGTTCATCGACCTGTACATCTCACCCACCGGCGGCGCTTTCAACGAGGGCTACGCCCACTGGGAGGCGGTCACCGTGGGCGGACAGACCCCCGACGGCCGCGACGCCACCAACGACCTCACCTACCTCATCCTGCGCTCCAAGCGCGAGTTCCCCCTGCACTACCCCGATCTGGCCGCGCGCATCCACGCCCGGTCGCCCAAGCGCTACCTGTGGGAAGTGGCCGAGACCATCAAGGAGGGCTCCGGCTTCCCCAAGCTGATCAACGACGAGGAAGTGATCCCCCTGCACCTGTCCAAGGGCGCTACCTTTGAGGAGATATACGACTACGCCGTGTCCGGCTGCGCCGAGATACGCATGCCCAACCGCGACACCTACACCAGCGGCTGCGCCTATATCAACTACGCCGCCGCCCTGGAGATGGCCCTGTACAACGGCCGCATGCAGCGCCACGGTGACGAGCTCATCGGCCTGGAGACCGGCGATCCCACCAAGTTCACCGAGTGGGAGCAGTTCTGGGACGCCTACCTGGCCCAGCAGCTCAACTTCCTCAAGCACGCCTTTGTCCAGCAGCACATCATCATCAACCTGCGGCCCCACCACTTCGCGGTGCCTATGTCCTCGGCCCTGCACGACCTGTGCATGGCCAGTTACACCGACCTGCACGCCCCCCACATCGAGGGCGGCATCGACCTGGGCTACTTCGAGTGCATCGGTTACGGCACGGTGGTGGACTCCCTGGCGGCCATCAAGAAGCTGGTCTTCGAAGAAAAGAAGCTCACCATGGCCGAGATCATCGAGGCCCTGCAGGACAACTTCCAGGGCCGCGAAGACGTGCGGGCCATGCTTAGGAACGCCCCGTGCTATGGCAACAACGACCCCTACCCTGACAGCATCGCCAAGGAGATCGACCGCACCTCGCTGGAGTTCACCAAGAAATACGCCAGCGAGCTGGGGGTGAACCTGGACCTGCGCCTGGTGCCCTTCACCAGCCACGTGCCCTTTGGCAAGGTCATCAGCGCCACCCCCAACGGCCGCTACGCCTATACCCCGCTGTCGGACGGCTCCTCGGCCTCCCACGGCGCGGATATCAACGGCCCCACCGCGGTGCTGCTGTCCAACTTCGCCTCCAAGAACTACGACTACAAGGAGCGCGCCGCCCGGTTGCTCAACGTGAAACTCACCCCGGGCTGCGTGACCGGCGATCAAGGCACCGAGAAGCTGGTCTCGTTCATCAAAACCTGGTGCGACCTCAGGCTATGGCACATCCAGTTCAACATAATCAACCGCGACACCCTGGTGGCCGCCCAAAAGGACCCGGACAAGTACCGTAACCTCATCGTGCGCATCGCTGGCTACAGCGCCTACTTCTGCGACTTGTCCAAGGACTTGCAAGACGACCTCATCGCACGCACGGAACATACCTATATCTAGGCCCCTCCCTGGTCCGGGCGGCGCTACGGCGCCGCTCGGGCCGGGACTAACCAAAACTGAACGCGGCGGAAAACAATTTGAATCCACCAACCGAGAAAAACCAAACCGGGATAGTGTTCAACATCCAGAAATTCTCGGTCCACGACGGACCGGGAATTCGCACTATTATTTTTCTCAAAGGGTGCAGCCTGCGCTGCGACTGGTGCAGCAACCCGGAGTCCCAAAGTCCCCGCCTGCAACTGGCCTACAACCCGGCCAAGTGCCTGGGTATCGACGATTGCCAACGGTGCCAGGGCCTGTGTCCCCAAGACGCCATCACCACCGGGGATGACCGCAAGATAGTGCGCGACGTAGCCGCCTGTGACGATTGCCTGCTCTGCGCCGAGGCCTGCCCCACCCACGCCCTGAACATCTACGGCTACCAGGTAACCGTGGACCAGGCCCTGGGGCGGGTGGAAGAAGACGAGGCCTTCTACGCCCGCTCCGGCGGCGGGGTTACCCTAAGCGGCGGCGAACCCCTGTTCCAATCCGAGTTCGCCATCGCCCTCTTGAGCCAGGCCAAGCAGCGCCACGTGGATACCTGTATCGAGACCTGCGGCAACGTGCCCTGGCCGGTGCTGCAAGAGGCGGCCCGGCACCTGGACTGCATCTATTTCGACCTCAAAAGCATGGACCCGGCGACCCACGAGGTGGCCACCGGCGCTTCCAACCAGCTCATATTAAAAAACCTGGCCAAGCTCGAAGACGAGTTTCCCGAGCTGCCGGTGGTGGTGCGCACCCCGGTGGTGCCGGGCTTCAACGACAACCAAGAGGCCATCGCCGCCATAGTGGATTTTATCAAGGACTTTCCCAACACCGAGTACGAGCTCTTGGCCTACCATCGCATGGGCATGCCCAAGTACGCCTACCTGGGACGGGACTACCCCCTGGCCGACATCGAAACCATCAGCCAGCAACGCATCGACCAGTTGCGCGCCTTTGCCGGCTCCCGCTTGGAGCAGGCGCGGGGCGAAAACTAAAACCCGGCGGCGGGTGACTACGGCCGGCGACGGGATGCAAGGGACACGCAAGAACAAAGGGGATTCAGCAATGAAGGTAATCGATTTCCGCTTCCGGCCCAACACGCCTGAAACCGTTACCGGCATCCAAAACAGCAAGATGTGGAAAGAGCTGTGCGAATACATCGACTTCGGCAAGATGCAGCCGCAGTCCCTGGCCGAGGTGGTGGCGGACATGGATCGTTACCAGGTGGTGCGCGCGGTGATCACCGGACGGGATTGCGAGACCACCTACGGGGCCAAGTCCAACAACGACAGCGTAATCGAATTCGTCCAGGCCTATCCCCACAAGTTCATCGGCTTCGTGGGGCTCGATCCCCACAAGGGCATGGCGGCCATCGCCGAGCTCAAGGCCTCGGTGGAAGAGCTAGGCATGCGCGGGGCGGCGGTGGACCCCTACCTGGCCCAGATATACGCCAACGACGCCAAGTACTACCCCATCTACGCCAAGTGCTGCGAACTGGACGTGCCCATCGTCTTCACCACCGGCCCGGCCACCCTGGTGCAGGGAGCCATCATCGACCACGTGGCCCCGCGCTACATCGACGTGGTGGCCCGCGATTTTCCCGAGCTGAAGGTGATCATCAGCCACGGGGGCTATCCCTGGGTCAACGAGGCCATCACTGTGGCCGAGCGCAACAAAAACGTCTACCTGGAGTGGTCGGAATACGAGCACGCGCCCATGGCCGAGGCCTACGTGCAGGCGGCCAACACCATGATCCCCGACAAGGTGCTCTACGCCAGCGCCCATCCCTTCGTGGATTTCAAACAGGCCCTGGCCAAGTACGAGAAACTGCCGCTCAAGCCGGAGGTGCGCCAAAAGATCATGCACGACAACGCGGCCAAGCTATTGGGTCTAGACACTACGGCCGCGTCTCAGCCGGCCGCCGGGGCCGGGGACCTGGTGGGCGAAATCGTGCGCGAGGTGCTGGCCCGCCTGGGCCGTTGAGCCGCGCGACCTGACGCCGACTCGGCCCCGGGCCGAGCCGGCCAATAAAACCTATTACCTGGTTGCATTTGCAACTCCGCTAGAGAGGGGGCGGGTTGTTGATGACCACCGAGATTTTCAAATCAGCCGGCGGCGTGATCAGCGGCGTGGGCTCAGTAGAGACAGTGGGCCGCGAGGCCCGGCGCCTCGGCGGCCGCAAGGTGCTGGTCATCACCGACCGGGGCATCAAGTCCGCCGGCCTGCTGGAGACAGTGACCGCGGTGCTGCGGGCCTCGGACCTGCGGGTCAGGGTGTTCGACGGCATCGAGCCCAACCCCGAGACCGGGGTGGTGCAGGCCTGCCTGGAGGCCGCCGACAAGGCCAAGCCCGAGGTGGTCATCGGCCTGGGCGGCGGCAGCGCCATGGACGTGGCCAAGGTCACCGCCGTGCTGCTGGCCAACCCCGGCCCCCTGACCGATTATTTTGGCATCGACCGCATCCCCGCCCCCGGGGTCCCGGTGGTGCTCATCCCCACTACGGCGGGCACCGGCAGCGAGGTCACCAACATCTGTGTGCTCACCGACCCCAAACGCCGGGTGAAGGTCGGCATCGTCTCGGACCACCTACTGGCCCGATGCGCTATCTTGGACCCCACACTCACCATGGGCATGCCCCCGCTGCTCACCGCCACCACCGGCATGGACGCCATGAGCCACGCCCTGGAGTCCTACACCGGTTCGCGGGGCAGCGTGTTCACCGACACTCTGTGCCTCAAGGCCATCGAGCTCATCGCGGCCAACCTGCGCCAAGCCTTTGCCAACGGGGAAAACCTGGCCGCTCGCCAGAACCTGCTCAACGCCAGTTGCATGGCCGGCATGGCCTTCACCAACACCCAAAACGCCCTGGCCCACGCCCTGGCCATGACCATCGGCGGCCGCTACCACTTGCCTCACGGGCTTTTGTGCGCCTTTATCATGCCCTGGGTGATGGAATACAACCTCCTGGCCGACCCGGACAAGTTCGTGAACATCGCCCGGGCCCTGGGCGAAAACACCGATGGCCTGCCCCGCATGGAGGCCGCCCGACTGGCGGTAAAGGGCATCCGCGGCCTATTGGGCGACCTGGGCATCTCCTGCCGCCTCAGCGACTACGACGTGCCGCGGCACGAAATACCCACCCTGGCCCACGAGGCCGTGGGCACCCAGCAACGCTTAGTAAGCAACAACCCCAGGAAGGTGAACGTGGATGACGTGGTCACTATCCTGGAAGCCAATTTTTAACCGGTTACCCGGGGAATCGAGTCAGTCGCTCAAAAAAGGCCCGGAGGGAGGTGATAACCAGCGACATTGCCAATGTCCTGCTGCTTGATGACTTCGACTGTGATTGCCGCGCACTTTTTCTACTCCGGGCAGGTAAGCCCTTGAACCAGGGTGGCAGGGTGACGACCTAGGGGGATACGAATTATAAAAGGAAACAGAGAAACACAGGAGGTAAGTTTGATGAAAATGGCTAAAAAGATAAGATGGGCCGTGGTGCTGGTCATCGCAGTGGGAATGATGCTGGCCTTTGGCGGCCAGGCGGCGATGGCCAAGAGCTACCGGCTGCAGATCCAGACCGCGGTGCCCAACGCCAGCATCTATTTCAAGCTCATCAAGCGCATGGCCAAACGGGTCGACGCCATGTCGGCCGGGCGCCTGAAGGTGGAAGTCCTGCCGGCCGGCGCGGTGGTGCCGGTGTTTGAGATTCTCGACGCCGTGGACAAGGGCATCATCAACGGCGGCCAGGCCTGGACCCACTATTGGTCCGGCAAACATCCGGCCGGCATTTTGTTCTCGGCTCCCACCGCCGGCCTGGGCTTCGGCCTGGACCAGCTCAGCACCATGTCCTGGCTCTATGACGGCGGCGGCAACGAACTGTACCAGAAGTACTTCACCGATATCCTGGGCTACAAGATCCGGGGCTTCATGTGCATGCCCATGGGACCGGAGCCCTTTGGTTGGTTCAAGAAGCCCTTCACCAGCCTGGAAGACCTCAAGCAGATGAAGTTCCGCTCGCCTCCGGGCATCCCCTCGGAGTCCTTCAAGCTGCTGGGCATCCCGGCGGTGTCCATGCCCGGCGGCGAGATCGTGCCCTCGGCCCAGCGCGGCGTCATCGACGCGGCCGAGTGGATCAGCCCGGCCGACGACCGCAACCTGGGCCTCAGCTCGGTGTGGAAGCACTACTACCTGCAGGGCCTGCACCAGGCCATCTCCATCGGTGACATCTACGTCAACCTGGACTGGTGGAACAAGCTTCCCAAGGACCTGCAGGCCATCTTTGAAACCGCCATCTTGAGCTGTGTGGCCGACACCTACAATTGGAACGTCAGCCAGAACAGCCGCGCCCTCAAGGAGATGGTAACCAAGCAGGGTGTAATCCTGCACGAGACCTCCGAGGCCTACATCAAGGCCTACATGAAGGCCGCCCAGGCGGTTTTGGACAAGTACGCCAAGAAGGACCCCTTCTTCAAGAAAGTGCTGATGTCCATGCAGGAATGGGCCCGTTTGACCGTGCCCTACGAGGCCAAGGCCAACGGTGTCTACTACAAGATGGGCAAAGCCGCCCTGGACGCCGGGGCGGTAGGGTTCCAGAAAAAGAAGTAGGTTAATCGCAATCTCCGGCCGGGAGCCCCGGGGTTCCCGGCCGGAGATTCGTAAATCCTGGCCGACCGCGGCACAATGGGCGGTCGGCATGTCATTAACCCTTTACCGGTAAATGGGGTGCCCATGACTGAACAAACGGACGCCAGCCAGGTCCGGGAGGTCAGAGGACAGAGCGAGCTTGCGCTGGCGCCGCCCCCGGGTCTGATGCGGACCATTGAGATCATTGACTCCATCAGCATCTGGAGCGGCAAGATAGTGGCCTGGACCATCCTGCCCATGGTGGCCAGCCTGGTCTACGAGGTGATCTGCCGCTATTTCTTCAACGCTCCCACGGTATGGGCCAGCGACTTCAGCACCATTTTGTATGGCGCCTTCTTCATGCTCGGCTCGGCCTATACCCTGCAACGGCAGCAGCACATCAGGACCGACTTCCTCTACGCCAACTGGTCCACCCGGACCAAGGGCATAGTCGACTCGGTTCTCTACATCACGTTGTACTTCCCCGGCATGGGGATATTCCTGTGGTTGTCTTGGACCTACGCCCTTAGATCAACCATGTTGCAGGAACGAATCATCAGCAGTCCCTGGATGCCCTACATCTGGCCGCTGAAACTGTGCATCCCAGCGGCGGTGCTCCTGCTCATGATCCAAGGGGTGTCGGAACTAATCAAAAGTCTATACGCCGCGCGCACCGGATTGGAGCTACGCGAGGAAGTAGAGGGGGTGGAAACATGAGCCCGGATGTCTTGGGTCTATTAGGGTTGATGAGCCTGTTCGGCTTTATCTGCGTCGGGTTCCCCATCTCGTTCACCCTCATCTTCCTGTCGCTGGTGTTGGGGTGGATCGGGTTTGGCCAGGTGGTGTTCCACCTCATGACCCTGCAATTCTTCGGAGTGATGACCGACACGGTGTTGGCCGCGGTGCCCTTCTTTTTGTTCATGGGCTACATCCTGGAAGATTCCGGGTTGATGAACCGGTTGTTCAAGGCCATCCAGTTGCTGCTGGCCCGGGTCAACGGTTCGCTGTACCTGGCGGTTACTTCCACCGCGACCATCTTTGCCGCGGCCACCGGTATCGTGGGCTCTTCCATCACCCTGCTGGGGGTCATGGCCGCTCCCACCATGCGCGAGAGCAAGTACGACACCCGCCTGTCGGCCGGCTGCATCACCGCCGGCGGCACCCTGGGCATCCTGATCCCCCCCAGCATCATGCTGGTGGTGATGGGCCCGGTGGTGGGGGTGCCGGTGACCGAGCTTTTTGCCGCGGCGATCCTGCCGGGGGTGTTGTTGGCCGGGCTGTACATGACCTACGCCATGATCCGCTCCTGGTTGAATCCTTCGTTGGGACCCGCCCTACCGGAGCACCTGCGGGCCACCTCGATGATGGTCATCCTCAAGGAAATGGTCCTGGGCGTCATCCCGGTATCGGTGTTGATCCTGGCCACCCTGGGCTCCATCATGGCCGGGTTGGCCACCCCCACCGAGGGGGCGGCCGCCGGGGCGGCCGGGGCCCTTATCCTCACCTCGGTCTACCGGCGCCTGACCTTCGAGGGCTTCAAGCGCTCCATGTACCGCACCCTCGAGATATCGGCCATGATCCTGCTGTTGGTGGCGGCCTCCAACTTCTTTGGCGCGGTCTTCTCCCGCCTGGGGTCGGCCACCTTGCTCACCGAGCTGCTGCTGGGCACCCATCTTTCGCCCACCGTGCTGCTGGTGATGATCCTGGCCCTGATCTTCGTCCTGGGCTGGCCCTTGGAGTGGGTGCCCATCGTGCTGATCATTTTGCCGGTGCTTTTACCGGTGGTCACCGAGGCCGGCATCAACCTCACCTGGTTCAGCATCCTGGTGGCGGTCACCCTGCAGACGGCCTGGCTATCACCGCCGGTGGCCCTGTCGGCCTACTTCCTCAAAGGGGTAGTGCCGGAGTGGGACCTGCGTGATATTTACGCGGGTATGATGCAGTTCATGGGATTGCAGTGTATCGGCGCCCTGCTGATACTCTTCTTCCCGGCCATCGCCACCTGGCTGCCCACGGTATGGAAATAGGAGACACCGGCCTCCGCCGGCGGCCAGCGCGCCGCAGGCGGGGGCCCGGCAGCCGGGGTTGTTGACCCATAACCCCGGCTGCCGGGGTTTCTGGTATGTTAGGGTACGCCACCCGGCGGGTTGTTTGCCGCCGCAGATACAACAGCGAGTTGGAGCTCCCCTAGGCAATGCATAGTTCAGTGCTCGAGTGGATCGGCAACGAGGAGTTGCTCAACCAGTTGGTAGCCGGTTTCCCCACTTGGGGGCTGGCGCTCACCCTGGTGGTGTGCATATACGTTCTGGCCAAGGCGGCCGACTACATGATCGACGGCGCGGCCTCCTTGGCCCAGCGCACCGGCATGCCCCGCATGGTGGTGGGAGCCACCATCATCAGCCTGGGCACCACCATGCCCGAGATGTTCGTCAGCGTGCTGGCCGCCTGGACCGGCAACCCGGGCCTGGCCCTGGGTAACGGGGTGGGCTCGATCATCTGCGACACCGGGCTGATCTTCGGCCTGATGTGCATCATCAGCCGCATCCCCGTAAAACGCTACATCCTCAACCGCACCGGCTGGGTGCAGGTGGGGTCGGCCACCCTGTTGGTACTGCTGTCGGTCCTGGCCTACTTCACCAGCGACGGCCACCCGGTGCTGCAGCGCTGGGTGGGCCTGCTACTGCTGGTCCTCTTGGTGGGCTATCTCTACACCGCCTACCGCTGGGCCCAGCGTGACCGCCGCAGCTCGGACGAGGACTCGGAACCACTGCCCTGGGGCACCGGCAAGTCGCTGGTCTACACCCTGGTGGGACTGGTGGGGGTAATTGCCAGCAGCCGGGTGCTGGTGCCTTGCGCGGCCGAAGGCGCCCGCCGCCTGGGGGTGCCCCAGGACATCATCGCGGCCACCCTGGTGGCCTTTGGCACCTCGCTGCCCGAGCTGATGACCGCCATCACCTCGGTACGCAAGGGCCATCCCCAGATCATGGTGGGCAACGTGGTGGGCGCCGACGTGCTCAACTGCCTGTTTGTCATCGGGGCGGCGGCCGCGGCCCGTCCCCTGGTGGTGCCGCCCAACTTCTTCACCTTCCACTTCCCGGCCATGCTGATAATCCTGTACTCCTTCCGAGTCTTCATCTTCATGAACCGCGATGGGTGGTTCAAGCGCTGGCAAGGCGCGTGGATATTAGGTATTTACCTAGTGTACCTGGTGCTGCAATACGCCTTTAACCTGGGGGGCGCGTAGCCTGGCAGCGGCCGGCCTCGCCCCAACCTAATGCTTGTGCATGGGAGGAGTTCCATGGTCGGCTATCGACGCATAATGTTCCCCCTGGACCTTTCCCCCGCCGCCCCGGCGGTGGCCCGGCACGTGGCCATCATGGCCGCCAAGTTCGCAGCCGATGTGCACGTGGTCCACGTGGTGCCTTTTTACGAAGGCCCCACCTTCGCCTCCTACGAAAGGGTGATGGACGAGATCAAGCAGACCGCCACCCAAACCATGGATGAATTCACGGCCGAACATCTCCAGGAAGTGAAACAGCTAAAGACCCGGGTTCTGGTGGGACACACCGGCCGCCAGTTATTGAACTACGCGGCCCAGAACGATATCTCCCTAATCATCATGGGCACCCACGGCCGCAGCGGAGTGGGCCGGTTGTTTTTCGGCAGCGTGGCCCAGCGGGTGGTGCAAAGCTCCCGGGTGCCGGTGATGACCGTACACCCGGTTTAACCTGCCGTCCCGGCGGCGGGGTGCACGCACCAGGTGGTCCACGAGCTCCCGGGCCCGGCAGTAAGAAAGAAACAACGCGAGTGACAATGCATACCCTAGTGGTTAACGCGGGCAGTTCTTCGGTCAAGTTCACCTGTTTCGGACCCGGCCCGGACGAGGTCCTGGCCCAGGGCATGGTGGAGCGCATCGGCCTGGACGGGACTACGCTGCACTACCAGCCCCGGGTGGGGGAGGCCCTGCACCAGCCGGTGGATACCAACCACACCGGCCAGGCCCTGCGGGCCCTGGTGGAGCGCCTTACCGATACTCGGCACGGGAGCCTGGACTCACCGGACCAGGTGGCGGTGGTGGCCCACCGGGTGGTGCACGGCGGAGAAAAGATCAACCAGCCGGTCATCATCGACGAGGCGGTCAAGGCGGTGATCCGCGAGCATTTCGCCCTGGCCCCCCTGCACAACCCGCCCAACCTGGCCGGCATCGAGGCGGCCCAGGAGGTGTTCCCGGGCGCGGTGCAGGTGGGCGTCTTTGACACCGCCTTTCACCGCACCCTGCCGGCCAAGGCCTATCTCTACGCCCTGCCCCGGCGCCTGTACGAAGACTACCGAATCCGCCGCTACGGCTTTCACGGCATCAGCCACCAGTACGTCTCGCGCATCGCCGCTGAAATGCTGGGGCGCCAGCCCGCAGAGGTGAACCTCGTCACCTGCCACCTGGGCAACGGTTGCAGTATCACCGCGGTGCAGGGTGGACGCAGCGTGGATACCTCCATGGGCTTCACCCCCCTGGAGGGCCTGGTCATGGGCACCCGCACCGGTGACCTGGACCCGGCCATCGTGATCCACCTCATGGATCACCACGGTATGTCCCTGGACCAGGTGAAGGATCTGCTCAACAAGCAAAGCGGTCTCCTGGGGCTCTCCGGCGGACGCTCCAGCGACATGCGCGATATCGCCGCCGCCTGCCAGCAAGGCGACGCCACCGCCCAAGGCGCCTTGGAGGTCTTTTGCTACCGCATAAAGAAATACCTCGGGGCCTATGCCGCGGCCATGGGTTCGGTGGACGCGGTGGTCTTCACCGGCGGCATCGGGGAAAACTCGCCCCTGGTGCGCCAGATGGCCCTGGAGGGTCTCGCCGGCCTGGGGATCGTCCTGGATCACGAGCCGAACCAGGCGCCCGCCACCGGCGCCCGCGCCATCCACGCCGCGTCCAGCCTGGTCAGCCTGCTGGTGGTGCCCACCAACGAGGAAAAGGAAATGGCCGGGCAGGCCAGGTCGCTGTTGCCATGAAATATCCGAGGCCCGCGGCGGCAGCCGGTTGGTGAGCGCCTAAGTGTATAATAGCCTTTGTCCATGATCAAACGTTTAGATGACGTTAAATATAGGTAGCCAATGGGTGAATCCCACCACAAAACCCATGAGTTGTTAAACAAACATTTGTGCAACATACTCAACCTGCTGCATGACGGTATCTATATTACCGATCGTCATGGCAATACCCTAATGGTTAACGACCCGTACCAGCATCTAACCGGCATCAGCGCCTCCCAGGTGATGGGCAAAAACGTCATCGAATTAAACCAAAAAGGCGTGTTTAGCGTTATCGTAAACCCCGAGGTTGTGGCCACCGGGGATTCGGTTACCCTGGTGCAAGAGGTCAACGGCCGCAAGGTTGTTTTGCACGGCCAGCCCATCTTAGACGAGCAGGGCCATGTAGATCTGGTAGTTACCTTTGTCCGAGATATTACGGTTTTCAGCCGCCTAAAAGAAGAGATAGCCGAACAACGCTCCTTGGTGGATTACTACCAGCGCCAGGTATCCACCATTGATCCGGAAGAGGTCTTCATGGACGATGGCATGGTGGCCGTCAGCCGCAAGACCAAGAACATGCTCAAGGCCATAGACAACCTGGCGCCTACCGACGCCACGGTATTGATCCTGGGCGAGACCGGGGTGGGCAAGGACCTGGTGGCCCAAAGGATCCATAACAAGAGCCTGCGGGCTAGCCGGCAATATCTTAAAGTAGATTGTTCGGCGATCCCGGAAAGCCTGGTTGAATCAGAACTTTTCGGGTATGCCCCCGGGGCTTTTTCCGGTGCGCGGTCCAAGGGCAAACAGGGGTTTTTCGAGCGGGCCCATCGCGGCACCCTGTTTCTCGACGAGGTCGGCGAGCTGTCGCTATCGATGCAGACCAAGCTGCTGCGGGCCATCCACGACCAGGAGATCATCCGGGTGGGCTCCACCGAGGTCACCCGGGTCGACGTACGCATTATCGCCGCCACCAACCGCAACCTAGAGGACGCGGTATCCAAGGGTAAATTCAGGGACGACCTATTTTATCGCTTAAAGGTGGCGGTGATCAATATCCCGCCGCTCAATCAAAGAAAGGACGACATACTCCCCCTGCTGCGCGTATTCATCCAAAGGTTTAACAATAAATACGGTAAACATGTTGTCTTGAGCAGTAATTCGGAACGCGCATTATTAGAGTACGATTGGCCCGGCAATGTTCGCGAGTTGGAAAACATGATCCACGGACTGGTGGTCAACGCCACTACCTCGCGTCTGTCTTGCAATGACCTACCACGCGGCCTGTCTTCCAAATCGAGCTGCGCCAGCATCAGCTCGGATTTTTCCTCGTATGATATTGGTAGCAAGCCCCTAAAGGAAATCGTGGCTACCATTGAAAAAGACCTGATCAACGAAGCCCTGGCGGTATACGGATCGGTGGCCAAGGTGGCCGAGATACTGCAGGTGGACCGCAGCACCATCTTCCGCAAAACCCGGCGCGGCAAACCCCCCAGCCGGCGGACCAAGCCCAAGAGCAAACCATGAGCCGCCCCGCCCCCCTACCCGACGGCCTGGGCGATATCCTCGACGCCCTGCCGGCGGGCGTCACTCTCATCGACCCCCAGCTGGCCGCGCCGCCCCGGCGCCGCGCTTGCCACATCCCCGGCCGCGTGTTAATTATTTAGGCTTACTGCCGCAGGGGAAGGCCCATGAAGATATCGCGCCAAGAGGTCGACCGCGTAGCCCGGCTGGCCCGGCTCAAGCTCGATCCGGAGATGGCCGAGCTGCTCACCGGCCAGATGAACGACATCCTTACTTACATGGACAAGCTCACCCAACTCGACACCAGCGGGGTGCCGCCCACCAACCACGCCCTGGAGCTCACCGGCGCCATGCGCCCCGACCAGGCCCGGCCCTCCCTGGAGCGCCAGCAGGGGCTGGCCAACGCGGCGGACACCGACGGCCAGTATTTCAAGGTACCCCGGGTCATCTAAGCGAGCCGCCATGGATTTGCACTACCTCACCATCACCCAAGCCAGCGACCTGTTGGCCCGGCGCGAAATCTCCTCGGTGGAGCTCACCCGGGCCCTGCTGCAGCGCATCGAAGCCACCGAAGAGCGGGTGCACGCCTATCTCACCATCACCGCGGAGCAGGCCCTGGCCCAGGCCGAGGCGGCTGACCAGCGCATCGCCGCGGGCGAGGCCGGCCCGCTCACCGGCATCCCGGCCGGTATCAAGGACGTGCTATGCACCCGGGGGGTGCGCACCACCTGCGGCAGTAAAATCCTCGAGAGATTCGTGCCCCCCTACGACGCCACCCTGGTGGCCCGCCTGCGCGACGCCGGCATGGTGATGCTGGGCAAGCACAACATGGACGAGTTCGCCATGGGCAGCTCCACCGAGAACTCGGCATACGGAGCCACCCATAACCCTTGGGACCTGGCGGCCATACCCGGCGGTTCCTCGGGCGGTTCCACCGCCTCGGTGGCGGCCGGCTCCTGCCTCTACGCCGTGGGCACCGACACCGGCGGCTCCATCCGCCAGCCGGCCAGCCACTGCGGCGTGGTGGGTCTCAAGCCCACCTATGGCCGGGTGAGCCGCTACGGCCTGGTGGCCTTTGCCTCGTCCCTGGATCAGGCCGGCCCCATCACCCGCAGCGTGGCCGACGCCGCGATGGTTCTGCAGGCCATCGCCGGGCACGACCCAGCCGACTCCACCAGCGCTCCCAACCAGGTGCCCGACTACCGCGCCGCCTTGGCCCGGGGGGTCAAGGGGCTCAAGCTGGGAGTGCCCCGGGAATACTTTGTCGAGGGTATGGACCCGGAGGTGGAGCAGACCGTGCGCCGCGCCTTTGCGGTGCTGGAGGAGCTGGGCGCCGAGCTGGTGGAGGTGAGCCTGCCCCACACCGACTACGGCCTGGCGGTCTACTACATCATCGCCCCGGCCGAGGCCAGCTCCAACCTGGCCCGCTACGACGGGGTGAAATACGGTCTATCGGTGCGGCCGGAGGACGGCGACCTGCTGGACATGTACTACGCCACCCGCTCCCAGGGCTTTGGCCCCGAGGTAGTGCGGCGCATCATGCTCGGCACCTACGCCCTCAGCGCCGGCTACTACGACGCCTACTATGGCAAGGCCTCGGCGGTGCGCACCCTGCTGGCCCGCGACTTTGCCGAGGCCTTTGAGCAGGTCGACGCCATCGTCAGCCCGGTCTCGCCCACCCCGGCCTTTGACCTGGGGCAAAAGGTGGACGACCCCTTGCAGATGTACCTGTCGGACGTGCTCACCCTGGCCTGCAACCTGGCCGGCCTGCCGGGCATGAGCCTGCCGGCCGGGCTCTCGCAGCAGGGGCGACCCATCGGCCTGCAGATCATCGGCCCGCACTTTGCCGAGGAGACGGTGCTGGCCGTGGGCCACGCCTTTGAGCGGGCCACTGACCACCACCAACAACACCCCTCCCTATAGGACGCCCCGATGCGCTCGGCCGCCCAGTTCTACCACCAAGTGGCCGAGGAGTACGACCGTCGTTGGGCCTACCCGGCCAGCGTCACCGCCCGGCAAACCGCCTGGCTGGCCCGCAAGTTTCGGCCAGGCCGGATACTGGACTTGGGCTGCGGCACCGGCCGCATGCTGGGGCCCTTGGCCCAGGCGGGCTTTGACCCGGTGGGCCTGGACCACTGCGCGGCCATGCTGGCCACCGCCCGCCGTCGCCACCGCGGGCCCCGCCTGGTCCTGGCCGACGCCGGTCAGGGCCTGCCCTTTGAGGACCACTGCTTCGACCTGATCATCTCCCTGCATGCCACCTTGAGCCACCTCACCGACGCCGATGAGCGCCGCCGCCTGGCCGGCGAGGCCCTGCGGGTGCTGCGCCCCGGCGGGGCCATGGTGCTGGAACTGCCGCATCCCGCCTCCTTTCCCCCGGACCAACCGGCCGGGGCCTGGCGCACCTTCAGCCCAGGCATTAGCTGCCGCCGCCTGGGCCGGCGCACCGAAGAGCTGCGCCTGGACCACCGGGCCGACCTGACGACCCTGATCCACGTCTTTGACCCCACCGACCTGGCCACCTGGCTGGCCGACTTTGACCGGGTGCTCCTTTACCCCGGGTTCCGCGCCGGACGCTACCACCCGCACCGCGGAGACACCATGGTGGTCTGCGCCTACAAGGATTGACTCCTCGCGCCGTGGCAGGCCCAAGAGATATGTGAGGCGCACTATGCGGTTTTTCAAGGCCGGCAGACTGTGCCCTGATTGCAGCGGATGAAGCCGGTGATGGCGTTGGCCAGGGTGGTCTCGCCCGAGCGTTGGAGCCGATCACTCCCCGGACTTCAAAAAAAAACGGCCCACCGAAGTGGACCGTTGCAAGTGGCGTTTAGTCGCGGTGTACCTAGCGGGTCATGACCCACTCATAGCGCTTGTAACCACCATCGGGCGGGTTGGGGTGGTAATCCATGAG
>JAMOVV010000183.1 GCA_027067385.1 Desulfarculaceae bacterium | reverse complement strand
CGCCTTGAAGCGTCCGTCGCGGCGGGCGGTGGCCCCGGTGAAGGCGCCTTTTTCGTGACCGAAGAGCTCGCTCTCCAGCAGGTTTTCGGGCAAGGCGGCGCAGTTTATCTTTACCAGAGCTCCCTCGGCGCGCGGCGAGTTCTGGTGCAGTATCTGGGCCACCACTTCTTTGCCGGTGCCGCTTTCACCGGTGATGAGCACCGTGGCCTGGGTGGGGGCCACCATGGCCATGGCGTCCTTGAGCCGTAGCATGGGTGGGCTGTCGCCGATGAGGGCGCTGAAGTCGAAACGCTCGCCCAGGCGTTCGGCCTGGTCCCGCACCTGGCGCGAGAGGTCGGCGTTGCGCAGATGGCGCGACACCTTGATCACCGCCTCTTCCACGTCCAGCGGCTTGGTGAGGTAGTCCTCGGCCCCGGCCTTTAGCGCCCCCACCGCGCTCTCGATGCTGCCGTAGGCGGTTATCATCAACACCGGCATCTCCGGCGACAGGGCCTTGATCTTGGCCAGGGACTGCATACCGTCCATGCGTGGCATGACCAAGTCCATCAGCACCAGGTCCACCTGTTGGTCGGAGCAGATATCCAGGGCTTCTTGGCCGTCGCCGGCCTCCAGCACCTGGTACCCGGCGTCCTCCAGGTGGGCGCGCAGCATCAGGCGGTGCGCCCGCTGGTCGTCCACCACCAAGATCGTCGCGGCGTTTTTCATGATTCGGCACCGTTTAGGGGGATGGTAAGGGTAAAGCGGGCTCCGCCGTGGGGCTGGTTGTCGGCGGTGAGTTCTCCGCCGTGGGCGCGGGCGATGCGGCGGGCAATGGCCAGCCCCAGCCCGGTGCCGCGCTCCCGCGTGCTGTAGAAGGGATCAAAGACCTGCTCCAGGTGCTCGGGGTCCAGCCCCGGGCCGTCGTCGCTCACGGTGAGGGTGACTCCGCCGGAGGAGCCCCGGGCCTCGATGACCAGGCGGCCCTGGCCGTTTAGGGCCTGCAAGGCGTTGACCACCAGGTTCAGCAGCACCTGGCGCAGTTGGTCCGGGTCGGCCTTGACCTGGGGCAGGTTGGCGTCGGTCTTCACCTCCATGGTCACCTTGGCGGCCAGGGGGTCGTCGGCCAATAGGTCGGTGACGCTTTTGATCAGCTCGCGCAAATCCAGGGGCACCCGGCGGGGAGGACGCGGCCGGGAGTATTCCAGCAGGCTGGTGACCACCCGGTTGAGCCGGTCCACCTCGCTTACGGCCACCTGGCCGTATTCCGCTTCGCGGCTGCCGGGTTTGGCCTCCTTGGTGAGAAACTGCACCATGCCCCGCAGGGCGCTTAAGGGGTTGCGCACCTCGTGGGCCACCGAGGCGGCCAGGCGGCCCACCGCGGCCATGTGCTGGTTCTCGGCCACCTTGGCCCGCAGGCGTTCGATCTCGCTGGCCCGGCGCCGGGTGTAGACGGTGAGCCCCACCGCCACCCCGCCGGCGGCCAGAAAGATCAGCGCGGCCAGGGCGAAGGCCTGCTTGAGGTCGGTGCGGCGGGCCTCTTGAAAGTCACGGGTGGACATGCGCACCAGGGCGTAACCGCCCAGCAGGCGACGGGAGGGCAGGGCGCGGACAGCCCCGGGGGCGGAGCCCGGGGCCGCGCCGGGTGCGGGATCGTGCATCATGGTGCCGGCCATGTGGTGGCCGGTCATCATCTGGCCCGGTGGTACGCCGAGGGGGCGGGCCCAGGCGGGCAGTTGCCCCCGGCGGTTGAGGTATCCCCGTAGTGGCTCAAAGGGACGTCCCACGATGAGTTCGCCGCCCCTGAAATGGGTGATCGGCTGTTGGTTTTCCACCATGACCATAAGCGGCCGGGGCAGGCCGGATAGGGGGTTGTATTGGGCCTGGTCGGCCGAGGACTGGGTACGGCCGGCGGCGGCCAGGATGCGGCCCTTGTAGTCCAAGATGGCGATGGAGCGCACGTGGTTATGGTCGGCCATCTCCTCGGCCAGGGCCTGCAACAGGTTGAGCCGCCACATGCCGCGACGCATGCCGGCCCGGGTGGCGCCTTCCAGGGAGCGCACCACCAGCACGCCGTGCTGGGTGAGCGACTGCTCCATGAGCTCGGCCGAGCGCTGCAGGCGGTCATGGGTGGTCACCGCCAGCACGGCCAGCAAGATCAAAAACACCCCCCCCAACAGCAGCCAGGTGGATGTGCTGCCCGCCCGCAGGTCAGGGGAGGTGTTTCCACTCATAAACCCTTAGCCTCTAGCGACTATTGCCAGCCGCCCTGCCAGCCGTTTCCGCTGCCGTCGGCGAGACGCCCGGGATAGTTGTCACATATACCGTCGCGGTTCTGGTCGATCCACTGGGCTCGGCTTATCTCGCGCCAGCGGTTCTGGCTTTGCGCATAATCGCATATACCATCGCCGTTGACGTCACGCCACTGGTGGCGAACCTGGTGCTGCTCCTGGACGCTGGCGGTTACCATGGCCGCCTGCCCGCTGGTGGCCGCTATCATCATGTCCCACTGGGTGGGGTCTTGATAGGGATCATAGATACCGTCGCGGTTAGCGTCTATCCAGGTGGCGTAGCTAGCGGAACTTCCGCCGGAGTCGCCTGAGCCGCTGCAAGCGGCCGCCACCAACAACAAGCTGGCGGCCAAGACAATAAAACTGATTCTAGTCATTACGATTGCTCTCTTAACAGGTCAAACGGCGGGGAGCCGGGCGCGGCGGCCCGGTTCCCCTCCGAGCAATTTAGAAGTTGGGACCGGCGCCGAGGCAGCCGCCAAAGTTGGGGCCCGTACCGCGATGGAAGCCGGGACCAAAGGCGCCGCCTAGTCCGCGGCGGTGCCGGCCAAAGCCAGGACCAAACATACCGGGGTACTCGGCCAGGTAGGCGTTGCGCTTTTTGGCCAGGGCGGCCCCGAGGTCTACCAACTGGTCGCTAAGCGCCTTGATCTTGGCCTGGTCGCGCGTGGGCTGGGCCCACAAGGTGCGCAGCTCCACCCGCTTGGCGGCGATCTTCTGGCGTAGCTTGAGGGTGGCGAGCAGGAACTTGGCCCGGGCCGCCCGGAACTTGGCCAGGTCTTGCTGGCTGATCTGGGCGCGGCTGTAGCCAGGCTCCATGCCGCGTCCCGGAGCGCCGAGAGGAGCGGCCAGGGCGGTGCCGGCCACTAGGGCGGCGATGGTGAGGGCAAGTATGCCACTGAGTGCGATCTTTTTCATCTTTTTCTCCTGTGGTTGGGTTGACGTTTTATAACTTCATCTGCCCTTACACACAGCAGAAAGCGTGCCACCAGGAGTAGTTGTTATTAGCTCACACAAAATCACAAACAAAACAGTTGGTTGTGCGATGCCGCCGCGCACAGACTTGCCAGGGCCGGCCCTGGGCTGCGAAGATAATTAACACCGGTTGCCATTGGCCGCATAATAATTACGCGCCGCCGGCTATCAATTCTATAGGATGGACCACCGCTTGGCCCGGCTCCAGGCCCTGGCGCCACTGCAGGTAGCACCCCGAGCAACTGGTGGCCAGCACCTCGGCCCCGCTGCGGGCAAAGGCCGCGGCCCGGGGCTGGAAGATGGCCTGGCTCAGGTCGGGACGGTTGAGGGCAAATAACCCGCCGCCACCGCAGCATTCGTCGGCCCCGTCCATGGGCGCCAGCTCCACCCCGGCGGCGCTAAGGACCTGGCGCGGCTGCTCACTCACCCCCAGGCCCACCTTGAGATGGCAGGGGTCGTGCACGGCCGCCGTGCGGCGAGCCGGGGTATAAGCGTCTATGATATCAATATGATCTGCTAAAACCTGGCTAATCTCTTTAACCTTTGCGCCCATGCGCCGGGACGGCCCGTCGCCCACCTGGCGGGGCATCTCCTTGGCCAGGGTGTGGGCGCAGGAGCCGCACACCGTTACCACCAAGTCCGGCCGGGCCGACTCCAGGGCCGCCAGGTTGGCCAGGGCCAGGTTGCGGCCCACGCGGCCCAGGCCGGCGGCCAGGGCCGGCAGGGCGCAACAGGCCTGGCCGGGCGGGATGAGCACCGTGCCGATGCGGCTGAGCATCTCCACCGCCGTGGCTGCCAGCGATGGGCGCAGGTAGTTGGTTACGCAGCCCACGAAAAAGGCGATACGCGGTCCTGACTGCGGCCCGGGGACCTCGCGCGGGGCCCGGGCCAGGAAGGGACGGTTGGCCAGGGGAGGCAGGCTGGCGGCCAGTTGCGCACTACCCAGGCGCAGGCCCAGGCCGGTGCTCAGCCCGGCCGCGGCCCGGGCCAGGGGGCGAGCCAGGGGTAGGGCGGCCCGACCCATGCGGGCCAGTTGGTCCAGGTGCGCCGGCGAGTCCAGGGCGTTTTGCAGGGCCGATCTCTTGAGCGGGGACATGCCGCCCAGGCGGGCGGCCAGCTCCCGGCCGGCCCGGATGGCGTCGGTGGAGGTGGTCTGGTTGGGGCAGTTGGCCTGGCAGCGGCCGCACAGCAGGCAACTGGCCAGTATCTGGTCCAGGCGGGCCCGCGGGTCCAGGCTGCCGGAGGCGCAACCATCCAATACCGCCAGCTTGCCGCGGGCGCTGTGGGCCTCCCGGCGCTCGGCGCGGTAGACCGGGCAGACGGCGGTGCAGGCCCCGCAGGCCACACACTTGTCCAGGGCTTGCTGTACTTCGGTGGCCGGGCCGGGTCGGGTCATGAGGTAATTTCCTCGGCGGGCACGGCCTTGTGCGGGTTGAGGATGCCGGCCGGGTCAAAGAGCCGCTTGAGCCCGCGCATCAGCTCCAGGGCCACCGGGTCCACCTCCGCCCCCACGAAACCCAGCTTCACCGCGCCCACCCCGTGCTCACCCGAGAGGCTGCCGCCCAACTCCAGGGTGTTGGCGAACACGTCGCTCACCGCCTCTTGGGCCCCCTTGAGCTGGGCCGGGTCCGAGGGGTCGAACATCACGTTGACGTGCAGGTTGCCGTCGCCGGCATGGCCAAAAGAGGCGATGGTCACCCCGCGTTCCCGGGCTATGCCCTGCAGGCGGCGCACCATCTCGGCCAGCCGGCCCAGGGGCACCACGATGTCCTCGTTGTACTTGCCCTGGCCCAGGGCGTAGACGGCCGGGCCCAGGGCGCGGCGGGCCTTCCACAGCAGCTCGCTCTCGGTCCGGTCGCGGGCCAGGTGCACCTGGCGGCCGCCGGCCTCTTCCAAGAGCCGGGCCACCTCGCCGGCCTGGCGCTCCACCACCTCGGGCGCTCCGTCGAGGTCCACCAGCAGCATGGCCCGGGCCCAGTCGGGCAGGCCCAAAGAGGCGTAGGCCTCCACCGCGGCCACGCAGGCCGAGTCCATGAACTCAATGGCCGT
>JAMOVV010000182.1 GCA_027067385.1 Desulfarculaceae bacterium | reverse complement strand
ACCCGCTCCAGCACCGGCCGGCCGCCCAGGTGCATCAGCGGCTTGAACTCGCCCATGCGGGTAGACAGGCCAGCCGCCGGCACCACCACCGTTATCTCGCCGCGCGGGGGCATCAGCCGCGGGCCGACCGCTCTTGGATCAGCTCGGCCACTATGCTCACCGCTATCTCGGCCGGGGTGTCGGCCCCGATGGGCAGACCGATGGGGCAGTGCACCCGGTCGATATCTTCTTGGCCCACGCCCTCCTTGAGCAGGGCCCGGTAGATGGTGTCGCGCTTGCGCCGGCTACCGATCATGCCCACGTAGCCGGCCGGGGTGGCCAGGGCTTGCGCCAGAACCGTCTTGTCGTGCTTGTGACCCCGGGTGACGATCACCACGTAGCTGTTTTCGTCCACCCCCAGCGGGTCCATCACCCCGTCGAAGGACTCCAGGGCCCGCACCTCGTCGGCCTCGGGAAAACGCTGGCTGTCGGCAAACTCCGGACGGTCGTCGAGCACCACCACCCGAAAGTCCACCATCTTGGCCAGGGCGGCCACCTGCTGGCTCACGTGCCCCGCCCCGAAGATGAATAGGGTGCCGCCGCTGGACCAGTACTCGGCCAGGAAGCGGCGGCCCTCCACCTCCTTGAAGACCGTCTGGCGCTGGCGCAGGCTCTGGTCGGCCAACCCCAGAACCCAGTCGGCGGGGTAGGACACCTCCCCCTCCATGCGCCCGTCGGCCAACACCAGGCAGCGCTCAAAGGCCATGCCCTCGGCGTCGGCCGCCTCCAGGGCGGTGACCAGCACCGCCGACCGGCCGCCGGCCAGGGCGGCTGACAAGCGGTCGAAGATGGCCCGCTGGTGCCGGTCGGCGTTGACCGGGGTGAGCAAAACGTCGAGCTGGCCGCCGCAGATCATATCCATGGAGTCCACGTCGGCCCCGGTGAGGCTGAAGGATTCTATCTGGGCCAGGCCGCGTTCCAACAGGGTCACGGCCTTTTGTATCACCAGGGCCTCCACCAGCCCGCCGCCGATGGTGCCGGCGATGTGGCCGTCCTGGTGCACCACCATGCGGGCGCCGGCCAGGCGCGGGGTGGACCCGCTCTGGCCCAGCACCGTGGCCAGCACTATGTCCTCGCCGTCGGCCAGGCGGTCGGCGATGTAGCGTTCCAGGTATTTTTCTCGCGAGGTTTTAAGCATCACTGATCTCATCCCGTGGAACCACCCGGACGGCCGCGCCGCCGGGCACCGGCTCCTTAGACTATTGGTTGCCCCGGGCCTGGGGGCCGATGCCGGCCAGGCACAGGTACTTTATCTCCAAGAACTCATCAATGCCAAAGTGGGAGCCCTCGCGCCCCAGGCCGGACTGCTTGATCCCGCCAAAGGGGGCGCTCTCGGTGGAGATGATCCCGGTGTTCACCCCCACCATGCCGTACTCCAAAGCCTCGGCCACTCGCCACACCCGTCCCAGGTCCCGGCCGTAAAGATAGGCGGCCAGGCCGTACTCGGTGTCGTTGGCCATGGCTATGGCCTCTGACTCGTGCTGGAAGCGGAAAATGGGCGCCACCGGTCCGAAGGTCTCCTGGCGGGCCAGGAGCATGTCACGGTTCACCCCGGCCAGCACGGTGGGCTCGAAGAAGGTTCCCCCCAGCTCGGAGGGGCGACCGCCGGTGAGCACCTTGGCGCCCTTGGCCAGGGCGTCGTCGATATGCTCCTGCACCTTGGCCAGGGCCGCCTGGTCGATGAGCGGTCCCTGCTGCACCCCCGGCTCCAGGCCGGGGCCCACCTTGAGCTCCCGCACCCGCCGGGCCAGGCCGTCGGCAAAACGGTCGTAGATGCCCTCTTGCACCAACAGGCGGTTGGCGCAGACACAAGTCTGGCCCGAGTTACGGTACTTGGATATCATGGCCCCGTCCAGGGCCGCCTGCAACTCGGCGTCGTCAAACACGATGAAGGGCGCGTTGCCGCCGAGCTCCAGCGAGAGCTTCTTGACGGTGGGGGCGCACTGGGCCATGAGCCGGGACCCCACCTCGGTGGAGCCGGTGAAGCTCAGCTTGCGCACCAGGGGGTTGGCGGTGAGCTCGCGCCCAATCTCGGCCGCCGGCCCGGTGATCACGTTGAACACCCCCGGCGGCAGGCCGGCCCGCTGGGCCAGCTCGCCCAGGGCCAGGGCCGACAGCGGGGTCTGGCTGGCCGGCTTCACCACCACAGTGCAACCGGCGGCTATGGCCGGCGCGGCCTTGCGGGTGATCATGGCCGAGGGGAAGTTCCACGGAGTGATGGCCGCCACCACCCCCACCGGCTGCTTGAGCACCACCACCCGGGCGTCCCGGTCGTGGGTGGGGATCACCTCGCCGTAGACCCGCTTAGCCTCCTCGCCGAACCACTGCACAAACGAGGCGGCGTAGGCGATCTCGCCCTGGGCCTCGGCCAGGGGCTTGCCCTGTTCGCGGGTGAGTATCTCCGCCAGGTCGGCCTGGTGCTCCATCATCAGCTCGTACCAGTGGCGCAGGATCTCGGCGCGCTCCTTGGCCAAGCGTCCGGCCCATTCGACCTGGGCGCGCTGAGCCGCCTCGATGGCCCGGCGGGTCTCCCGCACGCCCAGCCGGGGCACCTGGGCCAAGCTATCGCCGCTGGCCGGGTCGCGCACCTCCATGACCGCGCCGCTTTCTTCTTCCATCCACTGCCCGTCCACCAAGGCGGCACAGCGCAGCAGGGCCTGGTCTTGTAAGGGCATGAATCCTCCGGGATCGATCGCCAGCCAGTTGGCGCTTCGGGTTAAAGATTATCATAATCTGGCGCGTTAGCTAACTTGCCCGCGCGCCGATCGAAGACTATAATTTGGTGTCGTTTATCATCCTCTCTGGCGATGGTGCGTAGTGCCTGGTAGCGATCATACTAACTCGATCGACCGCGGAAGCCCTTGGGCCACCGCCGGGTGGCTGCTACTTTTGGCGGTCGTCTACGGCGCCCTGGGGTGGCTGTGCCTGGGCTTTGAACAGCCGGCCAGCCACCAACCGGTACTGCGTCGCCAGACCTTGCCCGCCGGCCAAGAGATTCGCCTGGCCCGGCCGCAGGACGCCAACACCTTCCGCTGGCAATTAGTGGTCCAGGTCGGCGCAGCCGCGGCCGGCCAGTCCCTAGTGCTGAACGGCGCGGCGGCAACCAAGATCGAGGACGGCCGGCTGTATTTTGCACCGATCACCCCACGCCAGCCGCGACTGCGCAACCGAGGCGACCAACCGGTGACCATAACCGAGGCCTGGTGGAAAAACTCGGCGGCCCACAACACCGGTCTGCCTCGGTTCGCGGTGGTTTGGTCTCCCCGGCCACAGCGCCGGGTAGACTGGGTCCTGCTGGTCTTCATCGCCATTGCGGTGCTGCTGCTGCAGTACGCCGGCCTGCGACAGCGGCGGCATCACCCGGCGATGCGTCGCGGCTGGCCCCTGCTGCTGGCCCCGGGGTTGATCCTGGGCCTGGCCCTGGGCCTATACGCCGCCGGCCTGCGCCTGGTGCTGGTCTGGGACGCCGTCTTGCTGCTGGCCGCCCTGGCCCCGGCGGTGCTGGGCGCCCCGGCCGCCGCCCGCTCTTTGGCCGCGGCCTGGGCCGCGCCCGCCCCGTGGTGGAAACGGGCCCTGCCGGCCTGGGCCGCGCTGACGCTGCTGGTGGTCGTGGCGGTGGGCATGGTCATGGCGGTGCCCTCCCTGCCGGCCAAAGCGCCTTTTGACACCGCCCTGGTCAAACGCCTGCAGGCCGAGCGTCCCGACTATATCATCATGGGCAACTCCATGGCCGGCACCCGCATCGACACCGAGCTCCTGGGACAACTTACCCACGCCAAGGTTTTTGACCTACACCGCAACCAGACCTACTCCACCATCTGGTACTTACTTTTCAAAAACATCGTCATCGGCTCGGGGATCAAGCCGCGCGCCGTGTTTATGTTTTTCCGCAACGACAAGATAACCCACCCCTGGCGCGGCACCGCCGGGCGGCTGTACATGGTTTGGGCAGAGCCCTACTCCCGGGACCAGGAGCCCCTGGTGGAGCACCTGGTCCTGGGACGCGATTCCCTGCAAACCCTGGTGTACCAGACGCTGGCGCCGCTTTATCGCATGCAGAAGTACGGCCCCGAGCTGCGCGCGGTCATGAGTGGCTGGGCCATGGCGCTGGCCCGCCTGGCGGCCCAGGCCACCGGCTACGCCATGGACAGGCGGCGCCGCATGTGGGAACGCACCGTTAACTTGCGTTTTCACCTGGGCCACCTGCGGTCCTACACCTTGAGCTTCCGGGCCCAGCAACAGAAGCGGGACTTGGACTTCCCGCGCGCCTTGGCCCGCTCTTACCTGCCGGAGATGATCCGGCTGGCCAAGCAGCACGGCATACGCCTGGTGCTAGTGCGGATACAGAGCCGGCCCCTGCCCAACGGCAAGTTGCTTCGCTTTCCTCCCCTCGTCCGTTATGTCCAGGACCTGCGGCGCTACCTCAAGCGCCAGGGAATCGAGTTTTACGACTTCACCGGCGACCCGGAAGTGACCCTGAAGATGTACAGCAACCGCGACCATATCGCCCCGGCCTACAAAGCCTTCTACACCCGGCTCTTCTACCGGCGGCTCAAACGGGTGTTCCAGTCGCCGGGCCCGGAGCGCTCCCAATAAAAAACGCGGCCCGGGGTGAACCCGGACCGCCGGCCCAACCACGGGGCGGCTACATGTCGTCGCCCAGCACTCCCTGGGACTTTTGGTCAAAGCCCACCTCGCCTTGCCCCCAACCAAAGCCCGAGGGCGGCGCGTCCTGGCGGCCGGTAACCCTCAGGTGGTTCACCAGGTACTCGTCTGGCTTGGCCGCCGGCCGCACCGGGGTGAGGACCACCGGGGACCGCAGGGCGGTTACGGCCGGCCGGGCCGGGGCCTGGGGCCGGGGCGACCGACTCCGACCCTTGGTGACCGGGACGGTCACCGGGGGAGCCAGCAAGGGGTCGTCGCTCTCGCCGCCGCCCATGGCGCCCGACAGGCTGGTTATCTGCTTGAGATGGCGCCCGGCCAAGGGATAGTAGCTGGGGCTGAGGCGCAGGGCCTGGCGAAACTCCTCGGCGGCGCGCTCGTTCTTGCCGGCCCAGGCCAGGAAACAGCCCACGTTGTTGTGGGCCTGCGCTTTGCCGCTGCCGCGGGAAAAGGCCCGGCGGGCCTTGGCGTATTTCCCCTGGCGGGCATAGACCAGCCCCAGGTTGTTGGCCGCCAGCTTATAGGTGGGGTTGAGCTTGAGGGCATAGCGAAAGCACTGCTCGGCCTTGGCGAACTGGTTCTTCAGCACATAGGACATACCCAGGTTGTTAT
>JAMOVV010000181.1 GCA_027067385.1 Desulfarculaceae bacterium | reverse complement strand
TATACGGGTGCACAGGCACTGTGCCGTGCCACCGCAGCCATAGGGGCCGGGGCGGTGGAGGCGAGGGCCGGCGTCATCATTCAATTACCACCGGTCAAGAGATGGCTGGTAATTCAAGGTTATCGTTTATGGCCAGCCAAGAAGGGGAAAAGGAAGTTTGCTTCGTCGCCTGCCGGCTCCTCGCAATGACGTCTGTTCTGTAAAAGCGACACGACCCAAAAGAACGCGCGAGCAAAGCAGGTGGGTGGACGAGCCTGGAGCGACTCGCCACCGGGCCTATACGGGTGCACAGGCACTGTGCCGTGCCGCCGTAATGTTGCTTGGGGGGTGGCTTCTTGTTATGCTTTGTAACCTTTATATGTGTCGTCTTGGGACGTCTGGAGCGTAATTTGGGCTATTACCCGGTGCTATTGGACCTAAACGGCCGCCGAGTGGTGGTGGTGGGTGGCGGCCGGGTAGCGGCGCGCAAGGTGGCCTCTTTGGTGGAGGCCGGGGCGCGGGTGCGGGTGGTGTCCTTGGCCCTGGCCCCGGAGACCGAGGCGGTTTGCCGCCGATCGGGGGTGGAGGTTTTGCTGCGGGCCTTTGAGGCCGGCGACTTAGACGGCGCCTGGCTGGTGGTCTGCGCCACGGACAACGAGGGGGTCAACCGGGAGGTGGCCGGCGCGGCCGAGGCGGCCGGGGTGTTTGTCAACGTGGTGGACGTGCCGCCGCTTTGCAGCTTCATCGTGCCGGCCTCGGTCACCCGGGGTGATCTCACGGTGGCCGTCAGCACCGGCGGGGCCTCGCCGGCGGCGGCGCGGCGTTTGCGCCAGCGGCTGCAGCGGGAATTCGGTCCAGAGTGGGGACCTTACCTGCGCCTGCTGCGGGCGGCGCGCGCGCGGCTCACCTCCCTGGGCCGGCCGGCGGCGCAGAACCGGGACTTATTTTACGCCCTGGTGGATTCGGAGCTTTTCGATTTGGTGCGCGCCGGTGACGCCGAGGGTGTCGAGCGGATATTGGCGCGCCAACTGGGCGATGGTTTCAGCCTGGCCGACCTGGGCCTGGGCCCGGCCGATCTTTGGGCGGGCCGGGAGGAGGACGCGTGAGCACGGCGCTGCACTGGTTGGCCCTGGCTTTTTACCTTGGGGCCACGGTGGTCTACCTGGCCTTTGTCATCAGCCAGCGGCGCGGCTTTTTCCGTATGGGCCGTCTCATCCTGTGGATCGGCTGGGTGCTGCACACGGCGGCCATCGCCGTGGCCTGGGTAGAGCTGGGGGCCCTGCCGGCGGCCAGCCTGCGCCAGTCGCTGGACCTCTTCTCTTGGGCCATAGTGGGTTCGGCCCTGCTGTTGAATCTACGTCTTGCAATAATGGTGCTCGGCGCCTTGGCCGCGCCCTTGGGGGTGGTGGCCATGCTGGCGGCCAGCGTGTTGCCGCCGGCGGTGCAGGCTCCCACTCCGGTATTCAAGAGCCTCTGGCTAACGCTGCACGTGGCCACGGTGATGGGCGCTTACGGCCTCTTGGCGGTGACCTGCCTGGGGGCGCTGTTGTATTTGCTGCTGGACTGGCGCATCCGGGCCAAGAAGCTGGGGCCGCTGTTCAAGCGCCTGCCGAGCCTCAGCCTGGTGGACGCGCTGAACCACCGGGCCCTGTTGGCCGGCTTCACCCTGATGACCGTGGGCATGATCACCGGCGCGGTCTACGCCCAGTTGGTGTTGGGCAGCTATTGGCGTTGGGACCCCAAGGAGGTCTGGTCGCTGATCACCTGGCTGCTCTACGCGGCCTTGCTGCACACCCGGCTGGTGAGCGGCTGGCGGGGCCGGCGGGGGGCCTGGTTGGCCATCGCCGCCTTTGGGGTGCTGCTGTTCACCTTTATCGGGGTGGGGCTCTTGATGCCCGGCTATCACAGTTTCGACGCCTTCACCACCGTGGGAGGCGGCCAGCCGTGAACCTGGTGCTGGTAGGTCTGAATCACCGCACCGCCCCGGTGGAGCTGCGCGAATGTTTGGCTCCGCCGGAGCCGGAGATACCCCGGCGCTTGCAGGAGGCCATGCGCCTGGAGCAGGTGCGCGAGGTGCTGATGGTGGCCACCTGCAACCGGGTGGAGGTGTTGGCCGCCGGCGAGGACGGCGATCCCCTGGCCGAGCAGTTGACCCGGTGGCTGGCCGACGGCGCGCCGGTGCGTCCGGCGGTACTCAAGGAGTCGTTGTACGTGCACCAGGGGCACGAGGCGGTGCGCCACCTGTTTCGGGTGGCGGCCAGCCTGGACTCCCTGGTGGTGGGCGAGCCGCAGATACTGGGACAGATCAAGGAGGCCTTCCGCACCGCGGCCGAGGCCGGAGCCAGCCGCAGCGTGCTCAACCGCCTGCTGCACAAGACCTTCCAGGTGGCCAAGAAGGTACGCACCGAGACCCGCATCGGCAGCGCGGCGGTGAGCGTGGCCTCGGCCGCGGTGGACTTGGCCCGCAAGATATTCGACGACCTGGCCGGCCGCAAGGCCCTCTTGATCGGGGCCGGCGAGATGGCCGAGCTGGCCGCCGAGCACCTGCTGGGCCACGGGGTAAACCGGGTAATGGTAGCCAACCGCACCCTGTCGCGGGCGGTGGAGCTGTCCGAGCGCTTGGGCGGCGAGGCCATGGGGCTCTCGGGGGTGGCCGACGTACTGGCCGAGGTGGACATCGTCATCACCTCCACCGGTTCGCCGGAGCCGATCATCACCCGCCGCCTGGCCCGGGCCGCCCTGCGCCGCCGCCGGGGCCGGCCGCTGTTTTTCATCGACATCGCGGTGCCGCGCGACGTGGAACCCAAGGTGGGCGAGCTCGACGGCTGCTACCTCTACGACGTGGACGATCTCACCGAGGTGGCCGAGGCCGGCCGCCAGAGCCGGGCGGCCGAGGCCCGGGCGGCCGAACGCATCGTGGAATCCGAGGTGGTCAAGTTCATGAACTGGCTGGCCGGGTTGCGGGCGGTGCCCACCATCAGCGCGCTCACCGCCAAGGCCGAGGCCATCCGCATAGCCGAGTTGAACCGCACCCTGCGCGACCTGGGCCAGAGCGAAGGCCCCCAGGCCCAGGCCATGGACCGGCTCACTCGTTCTTTGGTAAAAAAATTATTGCATGATCCCATCTTGTTCATTAAAGGTGGTGAGCGGGGCCAAGATCATCGTAGCCGCAGGGCCCAGCGCGAGCAATTGGCCATGGTGCGGCGTATATTCAACTTGGGACAAGAGCCCGAAGACTAGCAACAGGAGCGAAACATGGCCGCCAGAGGTGAAGGATTCCCATTGTACGCCACAGTAACCTTGGTGATTATGGCCATGATGTGCGCCATCGACTATTTCCTGGGTTCACGGGTGGTGCTCTTCAACTCCTGGACCCTGGTAGCCACCACCGCCAACCGCCTGTTGGGCACCACTTGGCCCCATGCCCCGGGCGGGTTCATGGCCGGCGGCTGGCACCTGGGCCAGGCCGCTTTGCCGGTGGCCTGGGTGCTGTTTATCGTGGGACCGGCCCTGGCCAGCCTGCTGGTGGTAAAGCTGGGCCGCCGCCTGGCGGGTTGGCGCTAGGACCCGGCGGCGACCATCCTCCGGTACCCGGTGCGGACCCGCGCTCACCCCCACCGCCGGGGGCCGCATCTCCGGCGTCACTGCTTTGTCACTGGCAAAAATCATCGCCGACGTTATCATTTAAGAGCCAGTTGCAACCACGCCCCGGACACCGGGCGCTCAACCCAACCCGCCACGGATGGACAAACCATGCGTATAAACCACCCCGCCCGCCTGCTGGTCACCCTGCTGGCTGCCATGGTGCTCACCGCCTCCGCCGCCTTGGCCGCCCCCCAGCGTCACCGCCTGCCCGGTGGGCTCACCCTCATCACCAGCGAAAACCACGAGGCCCCGGTGGTCTCGTTCCAGGTGTGGGTGCGCGCCGGCAGCGCCTACGAGCGACCGGGGGAATACGGCATCACCCACCTCATCGAGCACATGATCTTCAAGGGCACCCCCAGCGACCCGGGCGGCACCATGGCCCGCCGCATCGAGGCCCTGGGCGGGGAGGTCAACGCCTATACCAGCATCGACCACACCAACTACTACGTGGTGGCCGCCAGCCGCAACGCGGCCCAGGCCCTGACCCTGCTGGCCGACGCGGTGGTCAACGCCTCCTTTGACCCGGCCGAACTGGCCCGCGAAAAAGAGGTGGTGGTGGAAGAAATCCGCATGAACCAGGACAACCCCCGCCGCCGCCTGTACAAGGAGGTCAGCCGGTTTGCCATGGGCGACCATCCCTACGGCCGCCCGGTGATCGGCACCGCCGAGTCGGTGCGGGCCATGACCCGCGAGGGCATCCGGGCCTATGTCAAGCGCTGGTACCGGGCCCCGGCCATCACCGTAGTGGCGGTGGGCGATTTCAATACCGCCAAGCTGATCCCCCTGGTGCGCAAGGCCTTTGCCGGGCTCAACCGCCAAAAGCCGCCGGCCTTCAAGCTGCCGCCGGTGACCGTGCCGGCCGGGCCGCGGATCAAGGTAATGACCGAAAAGGTCAAGCAGGCCTCGCTGGTCATCTCTTGGCGCATCCCCGGCCTGCCCCACCCCGACGTCTATCCCCTGGACATGGCCGCCACGGTGCTGGGCGACGGTGCCACCAGCCGCCTCTACAGTCGGCTCAAGGAGGAACTGGGCCTGGTGGACTCCATCACCGCCTGGTCCTACACCCCCCAGGGCCAAGGGATATTCAGCGTCCAGGCCACCACCAGCCCCGACAAGGTAGCCGCCGCCTGGCCGGCCATCATCGCCGAGGTGATGAAGCTCATGACCACCCGGCCCCGCCCCCAGGAGTTGGACCGGGCCCGGGTCAACCTGGCGGCCAGCTTTGTGCGCAGCCGCATGACCATGGCCGGCCAGGCTCGCATGCTCGGCAAGTTCGAGATGTTCTACGGCGGCTTTGAACAGGCCGCCGCCTACCTGGCCCGTTTCCAGGCGGTGGGCCCCGGCGACGTGGTCCGGGTGGCGGCCAAGTACTTCATCCCCTCCACCATGACCATGGTGATCCAGAGCCCGGCCGGCACCAAGGTCCCCACCCGGGCCGAGCTGGCCCAGGCCGCCAGCCGGCTCTACCGCGCCCACGCCCCGGCCGACGGCGGCGGCAAGGCCAAGTCCCTACGGGTGGTGCTGGCCAACGGGCTCACCGTGGTGGTGAAGCCGGCGCGCGCCGTACCCCTGGTGTCCATGGTCCTGGCCTCGCCCGGCGGCAGCGCCCTGGAGACCAAGACCACCGCCGGTATCTATGAACTGTGGTCCCGCTCCGTAATCCGCGGTAGCCGGCAGTACCCCTACCGCCGGCTGATACGCACCCTGGAGGACATGGCCGGATCGCTCGACGCCTCCAGCGGCAAGAGCGAGGTCGGGCTCTCCGGCTCCTTCCTGGCCCGCGACTGGAAAAAAGGCCTGGCCATCCTGGCCGACGTCTGGCTCCATCCCACCTTCGAACCCCGCCAGGTGGCCCGGGCCAAGGCCGAGCAACTGGCCGCCCTGCGCCGCCAAGCCGACAACCCGGTGGGGCTGGTCTTTAAGCGCCTATGCAAAGCCCTCTATGGTGACAGCCCCTTCGGACTCAACTACCTGGGAACCCCTGAAACCCTGGCCGCCATGGACTCCCGCGCCCTGGAACGCGCCCACCAGCGCATCAAGGGGCCCGGCGGCACCGTGCTGGTGGTGGTGGGCGACGTGGACCCGGCCGCCGTGGTGGCCGAGGTCAAACGCCTCATGGGAAGCGCCACCGGCAAGGTCATCTTGCCGGCCATCAAGCTGCCAAAGCCCCACCACCGGCCGGTGATCAAATCCTACCGCGACCCCAAGGCCAAGCAGACCCAGATCGTCGTGGCCTTCCTGGCCCCCAACTCCACCGATCCCCAACGCCACCACCTGTCGGTGCTGCAAGCGGCCATCGGCGGCATGGGCGGCAGCCTCTTCACCGACCTGCGCGATAAGCGCTCCCTGGCCTACAGCGTGCAGCCCTTCTACACCCCCTCCCGCTGGGGATCATCCTTCGGCGTGTACATGGCCGTGGGACCGGGCAAGCAAAAGGCCGCCCTCGACGGCCTGGAACAGCACCTTAAGCGGGTGCGCACCACCAAGCTTACGCCGGCCGAAATCAAGCGGGCCAAGGGCTACCTGTTGGGCGAGTTGGCCATCGGGCTGCAAAGCTACGGCTCCCAGGCCAGTATCATGGCCACCGGCGAGCTGCTGGGGCTGGGCTATGACTACTACCGCCGGCTGCCGCGCGATATCGAGGCGGTGACCGCCGAGCAGGTGTTGGCCACGGCCCGTAAATACCTGGCCCCCAACCGCAAGGTCCAACTCACCCAGGGCCCAGTGCCTGGGCAGCCATAGTGGGTCCGGTGGCGAGTCGTTAAAGGCTCGTCACCCGGCCTGCTCCGCTCGAGCCGACTTTAAGGTCGGCCCAGTGCCTGGGCTCCCGTATAGGTCCGGTGGCGAGCCGCTAAAGGCTCGTCACTCGGCCTGCTTCGCTCGCGCGTTCTTTAAGGTCGGGTCGCTTATTCTTGGTCGTTGGCAATTGAATGAGGTGGGTTGCCCTCGCCTCCACCGCCCGGCCCGTTGGGCGGGTCGTCGTCTGGCGAGGAACCATCGTCCTTTTTGGCGCCGGCCACCAGGTCCAGCTCCATGATCTGGCGATACACGGTGTAGCCGCCGCCGGCGATGCCCAGCAGGATAAAGATGGTGATAAAGACGCCCTGGGTGCCGAGCCACCGGTCCAGCCAATAGCCCATCGCCAGGCAAAATAGTACCGATCCGACAAAGGTGAGCCCCACTTGCATCACCAGGGCCAGGTGGTCCCATACGGCACGCGGCGGTTTGGTCAGCATGTTCGATCCCCAGGCTGGCGGTACCCGGCCGCCGGTCCGTCATGGCCGGCGGCCCCACGGCCCGCGATGGCTAAGTCTACCACGTTTGGCCCCGGCCGGCGGCGGTGGCGCCGTAACCAATCAGGCCGGCGGTCGCTGTCACGTCATGCTCTACCCCCTTGCCGCGCGAAAAGCAGCTATGATAGCCTGAAATTATCAAACACATCGTCGCCGCCGTCACCGATCGCCAAGGGTGGAATCTCTGCCGGGTTCCAAGGGCTGGTACATATTTGGCCGCTGGGGGCTGGGGCGCGAGGTTAACCCAACTTGCTTGGAGGGAGAACATCATGGCAGAAAAACGCGTGGCTCGAGTCACCGAAATCATCGCGGCCTCTCCTATCGGATTTGATGACGCCATCAAGGTAGGCTTTGAGAGGGCAACGCGCACCCTGCGCAACATCACCGGCATGAAACTCACCGAACAGCGCATCAGCGTGGACGACAACCAGTTGGCCGAATACCGGGTGCGCCTGGAAGTGATCTTCGTGCTGGAATCCTGATCGGGTTGATTTAGCCGGGGCGCCCGGCTTAGCCGGGCGTCCCCCGCTAACGTCGACGGCGACCCGCCAACCATTTCCGGGCCGCCAGTGTACCTCTCCGGCGGCGGCCGGAGTCCGGTCCCGGGGGGGATCATGAAAGAGTCATGCGCCCGGCGTGTCTTCTTCTCTATGGATAACCATAGGAGGAGAGGGCCATGAAACGCCTGGGAATCGCGCTGATCGTCTTATGTTCTCTTTTAGCGGCCTCGCCGGCCTGGGCCGATTCCTTTAGCGAGGGCCAAGCGGCGCTAAAGCGCGGCGACTATAGCGAGGCCATCCGCCTGTTCACCCTGGACATCCAGTCGGGCCAAAACACCCCGGAAAACCTGGCGGTGGTCTATAACCAACGCGGCCTGGCCTACCGCCGCAGCGGCCAGCCGGACAAGGCCATCGCCGACTACAACCGCGCCATGAAACTGTCCCCCGACGACGCGGACCTCTACAACAACCGCGGCATCGCCTACAAGGCCAAAGGCGACCTGCGCCGCGCTCTGGCCGACTACAACCGGGCCATCGAGCTCAACCCGCGGCAGGCCAACGCCTATTACAACCGCAGCATTGTCCACCAAAAACGCGGCAACCTGGCCCAGGCCATCGCCGACGTGAAGCGCTTCATCGAACTTAAGCCCGACGACCCCGACGGACCGGCCCGCCTGAAGCGCCTGGAGAAACTAAGATAGACCGGGCACGCGCCACGGCGCGGCCTTGATTTTTTTGGGGTATTACCAAACGGGAGGGACCAGATGCGCTTCGTGCGGATAGCATTATTTCTCTTGGTCGCCGGCCTACTGGCCACCACGGCGGCCGCCAGCACCTTTGGCGACGCGATCGAGGCCGCCAAGCGCGGCAACCTGGATAGGGCCATCGAGCTTTATACCCAGTTCATCGAACAGAGCGGGCGCCCGGACCGGGACATCGCCGTGGCCTATAACAACCGCGGGGTGACCTACAAAAGGAAGGGCGACCTATCCCGGGCCATCGCCGACTACAGCCAGGCCATCCGTTTACGGCCCAACTACGCCAAGGCCTACTACAACCGCGGCAACGCCTACAAGGACGGCCGCAAGCCCAAGATGGCCATCGCCGACTACAACCGGGCCATCCAGATTGACCCGCGCATGGCCGCAGCCTACAACAACCGGGGGCTATGCTATCGCAGCCTGGGGCAGTTGGACCTGGCCATCGCCGACTACAACCGGGCCATCGAGCTGCAGCCCAGGGTACCGCGCACCTACAACAACCGGGGCAACGCCTGGAAGGCCAAGGGCCAGTACCAACGGGCCATCGCCGACTACAACTACGCCCTGAAGCTCAATCCCCGCTACGCCACCCCCTACTATAACCGGGGGGTCGCCTACCAGAAGATGGGCAAGCTGGACTTGGCCATCGCCGATATCAAGCGGTTCATGGAGCTCAACCCCCGCCACCCCTACGGCCCCCGACGCCTGCGGCTCCTGCAAAAGCTCAAGGCCCAGCAGGGCGGCGGCAAGCCGGCCCCCTCGGACGGCGGCGGGCGCTCCGGAGGCAAGATTTAGCCGGAGGGAGCGTCTGGCTCTAAACCCCGGCCGCCCAGCCGGCGGCCGCTACCTTCGCCATCGTACCCGCAGGACAGGCGGCGAGTAGCGAGACAACCACATCGCGCTCTTAAAGCAAGCGGCGTTGATCGATCCGCGGAAAGGCATGCATTATGAAGTTGCTTAAGATACTGGTCCTGGGATGCCTGCTCACGGCCCTGGCCCTGCCGGCGGCGGCCGGGCCCTTTGAAGACGCCCAGGCAGCCCACCGGCAAAAACGTTACGAAGACGCCATCCGGTTGTTCACGGTGGATATCAACTCCGGCACCAACACCCCCTACAACCTGGCGGTGGTCTATAACAACCGGGGCAACACCTACCTGGTGATGGGCGAGCTGGACAAGGCCCTGGCCGACTTCAACCGGGCCCTGGAGCTCAACCCCAAACACGCCAACGCCTTTTACAACCGCTCCATCGTCTACGAGCGCCAGGGCAAACGGGACCTGGCCATCGCCGACGTCGAGCGCTTCGTCAAGCTGAAGCCCGACGACCCCGACGGCCCTCGCCGCCTGGCCCTGTTGCGCAGGGCCAAGGCCACGCCGCCGTCCCAGGACGACGACGCCAAACCGGCCACCTTCTACAACGACCGGGGGTGGAAGCATTACAAGGCCGGTAAGTTCGCCGAGGCCCTGGCCGACTACAACCGAGCCATCAAGAAAGACCCCACCTTCGCCCTGGCCTACAACAACCGGGGTATCGTTTACCGGCACCTGAAGAAATACGACCAGGCCATGGCCGACTACCGCAAGGTCCTGGAGCTGGCCAACGACACGCGGGCCACCGCCTTTGCCTACTTCAACCTGGCCCTGCTGCACGAGCTGCGAGGCGACTACGCCACGGCCATCCGCGAGGTGCAGCAGTTCATCAAGCTGGAGCCCAACGATCCCGACGGACCCCGGCTGCTGGCCCGGCTGCAAAAAAAGGCGGACTCGGCCAAACCAGCCGGCCCGGGCCCCGTGCCCACCACCCAGGTCACCAGTCCCCCGCCGGCCACCACGCCGCCACCGACCACCGCCGGCCTGCCGTCCACCAGCCTTTCGGCCAGGGACATCACCCGGGCCGGCTGGGACCTATATCGCCAGGGTAAGCTCAACGAGGCCATCGCCAAGTACAACCTGGCCATCAAGAAGGACCCTAACTTCGCCCTGGCCTATCACAACCGCGGCCTGGCCTTTCGCAAGAAGGGCATGTACGACCGGGCCGTGGCCGACTACACCCGGGTAATCCAGATCAAGCCCGACGTGGACGTGGTCTACTACAACCGCTCCCTGGCCTACGAGCTCAAGGGCGACTACCAAAAGGCCCTGGCCGATATCGACACCTACATCAAGCGAGTGCCCAAGGACCCCGACGGTCCCGCGGCCAAGCGGCGCATCCAAAAGAAGATGGCCTCACCTACAAAGTAACCCCTGCTTCCCCGGCCCCGCCCGCCGGAAGGCGGGCGGGGCTTGGTTTTGGCCCGGCGTCTAGCTATTGACCACCGCCGGCCGGCGTGCCACACTGCAGCGTCATGCGGCAACCCCCTTACGACCAGCTCTACATCTACGAGGTGCTCGGCGATGCCCGCCCCTGGGTGGCCGAAGCGGGACCGGCCTACCTGGGGCTTTGGCTGGAGGACCGTACCAGCTTCATCTTTTTTGCCAGCCCGGCCGACGAGCTGGTGGCCGGCTGGCTGGCGGCGGCCGGCCTGGTCCTGCGCCAGCGCCACCACATGACCTATGAGCAGTGGCAAGGCGGGCTGGAGATGGAGCCGATCATCCTGGAGGGGCTGGCGGTGCTGCCGGCCTGGAGCGACCAAGCGCCGCCGGACGACCGGCCGCACCTGCGCCTGGACCCGGGGTTGGTCTTTGGTAACGGCCTGCACCCCACCACCCGCCACTGCCTGGAGTTGCTGGTGGCCCTGGCCCGGCGACGGCCCCTGGGCGCGGTGCTGGACCTGGGCTGCGGCACCGGTATCCTGGCCCTGGCCGCCGCCCGCCTGGGAGGCTCGCCGGTGACCGCGGTGGACCTAAACCCCCTGTGCGTCACCACCACCAGGGCCAACGCCGAGCTCAACCGGCTGGAGCTGGCGGTGATCGAAGGCTCGGCCCCGGAGCTGGCCGGCCGGCCGGCCGATACCCTGCTGGCCAATATCCACTGGGAAGTGCAGGCGGCCGTCCTGGCCCGGCCCGAGAACCTGCGCGGCAAACGCGACCTCATCCTCAGCGGGCTCATGCGTTCCCAGCGAGGTCCCCTGGAGGACCTGGTGACCGCCCGGGGATACCAGATCATCCAGCGCCGCGAGGCCGCAGGAACCTGGTTCACCCTATGGGCCAGGAGTAAAGACACCGCCCCCCGGCCCGGCGGTGGGCCAGGGGGCGGCAGGTAGGTTGGTCTAGCCGGCCGCGGCGTGCTCGGGCTTGCTGCGGCCGTTGATCATCGCCGGCTGGGTCTTGCGGAAGTAGAGCCGGTTGAGGCCGTTGATGTAGGCCTTGGCCGAGGCCACCATGATATCCGGGTCGGCTCCCTTGCCCAGCACCACGTGCTCGTCCTCTTCCAGGCGCACGGTGACCTCGCCCTGGGCGTCCAGGCCGCCGGTGACGCTGGCGACGGTAAAACGCAGCAGCTTGGCGTTGGTGCCGGTGATCTTCTTGATGGCCGCGTAGACCGCGTCCACCGGCCCCACCCCGGAGCCGAAGTCCTGCAACACCTCGTAGCCGTCGTCGATGCGCACCGTGGCCGTGGGCACGGTCACCGTGCCCGAGGACACGCTGACGTAGTCCAGCCGCCAGCGGTGGGGGATGCGCAGAATCTCGTCGGCGATGAGCGCCTCCAGGTCCTCGTTGAAGACCTCCTTCTTCTTATCGGCCAAGACCTTGAAGGCCTCGAAGAGCCGCTCGAAGTTCTCATCGCTTATGGTATAGCCCATCTCCGCGATGCGGCTCTTGAGCCCGGCCCGGCCCGAGTGCTTGCCCAGCACCAGTGAGGACTGGCCGATGCCCACCTCCTCCGGGGTGAGTATCTCGTAGGTGAGCGGCTGCTTGAGCACCCCGTCGACGTGGATGCCGGCCTCGTGGGCAAAGGCGTTGACCCCTACGATGGCCTTGTTGGGCTGCACCGGGAGGCCGGTGATCATGGTCACCAGCCGGCTGGCCGAATAGATGCCCTTCTTGTTGATGCCGGTGGTGAGCCCCAGGTCGGCCGAGCGGGCGCTGATGGCCATCACCACTTCTTCCAGCGAGGCGTTGCCGGCCCGCTCGCCGATGCCGTTGATGCACACCTCGGCCTGGCGCGCGCCGGCCTGGAGACCGGCCAGGGTGTTGGCCACCGCCAGGCCTAGGTCGTCGTGGCAGTGCACGCTGAGCACCGCGTCTTCCACCGCCGGCACTTGTTTACGGACGTAGGCGATGCGCTGGCCGTACTCCTGGGGCAGGGCGTAGCCCACCGTGTCGGGGATGTTGATGGTGGTGGCCCCGGCCTCCAGGGCGGTGGCCACCGCCTGGCACAGGAAGTCCGGGTCGCTGCGGGAGGCGTCCTCGGCGCTGAACTGCACGTCGTCACACAGGCTGGCGGCCAGGGCCACCCCGCTGCGTATCTGCTCCAGCACCTCCTGGCGCTCCAGGCGCAGCTTGTATTTCAGGTGGATGTCGCTGGTGGCGATGAAGACGTGAATGCGGGGGCGCTCGGCCTCCTTGATCGCCTCCCAGCAGCGCTCGACGTCTTCCCGGTTTGTACGGCTAAGGCCACAGACCACCGGTCCACTAACTTCCTGGGCGATGGCGCACACCGCCTCGAAGTCCCCAGGGCTGGACGCCGGGAAGCCCACCTCTATCACGTCGACCTTTAGTTGGGCCAGCTTGTGGGCCAGCCGGATTTTCTCACCGGTGTTCATGGACGCGCCGGGCGACTGCTCGCCGTCGCGTAAGGTAGTGTCGAATATCTTTACATGATCTGCCATGGTAAAACTCCTTGCGTGCCGGGGCGGGCCCGGCTTGGCCGTGTTGGGTGGGATGGGTTGTCAGCCCATCCGTTCGATGACCGCGCGGGCCATCTCCATGGTGGAAAGGCTTCCACCCAGGTCGCCGGTGGTTTCACCCTCGGCCAGACAGCGCTCCAGGGCACCGGTCACCCTGGAAGCAGCCTCCTTTTCCCCCAGATAGTCCAGCAGCATGGCGCCGCATAAAATGGCCGCCGACGGGTTGGCCTTGCCGGAGCCGGCCAGGTCCGGGGCGCTGCCGTGCACCGGCTCGAACAAGGCGTGCTCATCGCCGAGGTTGGCGCTGGGGCACATGCCCAACCCACCGATGAGCCCGGCGGCCAAGTCGCTTAAAATATCGCCGAAGAGGTTGGTGGTGACCACCACCCCGAACTGCCCGGGCTCCAGCACCAGGCGCATGGCCAAGGAATCCACCAGGGCCTCCTCAAGCTCGATGCCGGGGAACTCGGCGGCCACCCGGCGGCAACAGTCCAGGAAGAGTCCGTCGGTCACCTTGAGCACGTTGGCCTTGTGGGCCGCGGTCACCTTGCGGAAGCCGCCGGCGGCGGCGTATTCAAAGGCCCAGCGGGCGATGCGGGTGGAGGCCTCGGCGGTGATGAGCCGGGTGGCGTATGCCCGCTCCGGCGACTCGGCGCGCTCGTCGCCCACGTAGAGGCACTCGGTGTTTTCGCGCACGATGTACAGGTCGGTCTCGGGCCGCAGGCAGGCCACCCCGGGATAGGCCCGGCTGGGCCGCAGGTTGACGTAGGTGCCCAGCTCGCTCCGCAGGCGGATGATCACCTCGGCGGCGCTGGCCCCGGCCGCGCCGAAGACCACGGCGCGGGCCGCCTGGGCCCCGGCGATGGTCTCGGCCGGCATGGCCTGGCCGGTGCGGGCCTGGTGGTCGTCGCCGGCGGGGTAGTGGGTAAAGTCGAAGGCCAGGCCGGTGGCCTGCAACACGGCCAGCTCGGCCTCGACCACCTCGGGTCCGATGCCGTCGCCGCCGATTACGGCTATGGGATATCGATCAGGCATAAGTTACTTCTCTTGTCCCCCGGGGCCCGCTACCGCCGCCTGCCAGGGCTGACGGTGGGCCTCCTCGTAGGCCGCGATGGCCGCGGCGTGCTCCAGGGTGAGGCCGATGGCGTCCAGGCCCTCCAGGAGCTGCTGTTTGCGAAAGGGCTCGATGTCAAAGGCGCAGCTAAAGCCATCGGAGCCGGTGAGGGTTTGGGCCGCCAGGTCCACGGTGATGGCGTAGCCCTCCTGGTCCTGGGCCCGCCGCATCCAGCGCCCCACCGTGGCCGGGTCCAGGGTCACGGTGAGCAGCCCGCTGGAGACGCAGTTGCCGGCGAAGATGTCGGCGAAGCTCGGGGCGATGATGGTTTTGAAACCGTAATCGGCCAGGGCCCAGGGGGCGTGCTCGCGGCTGGAGCCCGAGCCGAAGTTCTCGCCGGCGATGAGCACCCCGGCCCCCTGGTAGCGCGGCTGGTTGAGCACGAACTCGGGGTTGGGCGAGCCGTCTTCCAAGAAACGCCAGTGGTAGAAAAGCACCTGGCCGAAGCCCCGGCGCTCCACCCGCTTGAGGAACTGCTTGGGCACGATCTGGTCGGTGTCCACGTTGGCGACGTCCAGGGGCGCGGCCAGGGCGGTGTAGGTGGTGAACTTATCCATGGCTCTCCTCCCATCGGCTCACGTCGGTGAGGCGGCCGGTGATGGCGGCGGCGGCGGCCATGGCCGGGCTCACCAGGTGGGTACGCCCGCCGCGGCCCTGGCGGTCCTGGAAGTTGCGGTTGGAGGTGGCGGCGCTGCGCTGGCCCGGCTCCAGCCGGTCGGGGTTCATGGCCAGGCACATGGAACAACCGGGCATGCGCCACTGGAAGCCGGCCTCGGTGAAGACCCGGTCGAGCCCCTCGGCCTCGGCGGCGGCTTTCACCGCGCCGGAGCCGGGCACCACCAGGGCCCGCACCCCCTCGGCCACCTTGCGCCCGGCGGCCACCGCGGCGGCGGCCCGCAGGTCGCTGAGCCGGCCGTTGGTGCACGAGCCGATGAACACGCAGTCCACCGCCAGTCCCTCCATCGGCTGGCCGGGGGCCAGCCCCATGTACTCCAGGGCGGCGATGGCGTCGGCCCGGTCGGCCGGGTCGGGGATGGCCGCCGGGTCGGCGGCCCGCCCGCCGATGGCGCAGGACTGGGCCGGGTTGGTGCCCCAGGTGACCATGGGCCGCGCCTCGGACGCATCGATGACCACCTCGCGGTCAAAGACCGCGTCCGGGTCACTGACCAGCTCCTGCCAGGCGGCCACGGCCCGGTCCCAGTCGTCCCCGGCCGGGGCGTAGCGGCGTCCCTGGAGATAGTCCAGGGTCACCTGGTCCGGGGCGATGAGCCCGCCTTTGGCCCCGCACTCCACGCTCATGTTGCAGATGGTCATGCGCTCTTCCATGGACAAGGCGGTGATGGCCGGGCCGCGGTATTCGATAATGTGCCCGGCGCCGCCGCCAAAGCCCAGACGGCTGATGATCAGCAGGGCCAGGTCCTTGGCGCTCACGCCGGGGGCCAGGCGGCCGGTGACGGTAACCGCCAGGCTCTTGGGCTTGGCCTGGACCAGGCACCCGGTGGCCAGGATATGCTCCACCTGGCTGGTGCCCACCCCGAAGGCCAGGGCGCCGAAGGCCCCGTGGGTGGCGGTGTGGCTGTCGCCGCAGAACACGGTGAGCCCCGGCAGGATCAGCCCCAGCTCGGGCATGGTCACGTGCACCACCCCCTGGTCCGGGTGGTTCATGTCCAGCAGGCGCACCCCGAACTCGGCGCAGTTCTTCTCCAGGGCGGCCAGTTGGGCCTCGGCCACCTGGTCGGCCAGGGGACGGGCGCGGCCCGGGTCGGTGGGGGGCACGTGGTCCATCACCGCGAAGGTGAGGTCCGGCCGGCGCACCCGGCGACCGGCGGCCCGCAGGCCGCTGAAGGCCTGGGGCGAGGTCACCTCGTGCACCAGGTGGCGGTCGGCGTACAGGATGGACTGGCCCTGGCCGTCGGTGGCCACCAGGTGGTCCCGCCATATCTTGTCAAGCAGCGTCGGCATCGTGGCGGCTCCCTTCCGGCTGGCTTTCGGCCTGCCCGTTGGTACGCATGAGATGATTGATGGCGGTGATCAGCGCGTCCACCGAGGCCATGACTATGTCCACGTGGGCGGCGTCGGCGTAGGCCCGGCGGCCGGAGGCGTCCTCCACTGTAACCGCCACCCGCACGGTGGCGTTGGACCCGCCGGTGATGGAGTCCACGTGGTACTCGGCTATCTCCACCTTGAGCTTGCCGTCGAGCATGGACTTCACCGCCCGGAAGGCGGCGTCCACCGGGCCCACCCCCACCGTGGCCTCCACCCGCTTCTCGCCGTCCACAAAGGCCTGCAAGCTGGCGGTGGGGGCCATCTTGTCGCCGGTGGAGACCACCAGTTGGTCCAGCACGATGGTGCGCTTGGCCGCCGGCACCTTTTGCATCACCGTCTCGGCGATGGCGAACAGGTCCATGGCCATGAGCCGCTTGCCGGCGTCGGCCACCTGGTGCACCCGGGCCACGATCTGGTCCAGCTCCTCGCCGCTGGGATGCAGGCCGGCCTCGGTCAGGGCCTGGGCGATGCCGTGGCGGCCGGTGTGTTTGCCCACCACCAGACGGCGGCGGTGGCCCACCATCTCCGGGGTCATGAGCCCCGGCTCAAAGGTGGAGCTCTTGCGCATTACCGCCGCCGAGTGGATGCCGCTTTCGTGGGTAAAGGCGTTGGAGCCCACCACCGGCTTGTTGCGCGGCACCGCCACCCCGCTGATGCGCTCCACCACCCGCGAGGCCTCGTAGAGCCGGCTGGTGTCGAGCCCGCAGTCAATGCCGTAGAGGCATTTCAAGGCCATCACCACCTCTTCCAGCGAGGCGTTGCCGGCCCGCTCGCCCAGGCCGTTTACGCACACCTGCACCATGGTGGCCCCGGCCAGCACCCCGGCCACGGTGTTGGCGGTGGCCAGGCCAAAGTCGTCGTGGCAGTGGATGCTCACCGGGCAGCTAACCGCGGCGACCACCCGGGCGACCATCTCGCCCACCGAGGCGGGGGTACCCACCCCCACCGTGTCGGTGAGCCCGATGATGTCGGCCCCGGCCTCCACCGTGCGGCCGCAGACCTCCACCAGGAAATCATCCTCGGTGCGGGTGGAGTCCATGGGGGTGAACATGCACTCCAGGCCGGCGTCCTTGACCATCTTCACCGCGTCCACGCTGGCGGCCAGCACCTGGTCCGGCCCCTTGCGCATGGACTGCTCCATCTGGATGGGGCTGGTGGAGCAAAAGACGTCCACCATGTCCACTCCGGCCTCGATGGCCGCGGTGATGTCGGCCGGCACCACCCGGGCGATGCCGCAGACCTGGGCCGAGACCTCCCGGCCCACCTGGCGGATGGCCTCCACCTCGGACTGGCCGTTGGCCGGGAAACCGGCCTCTATCACCTGCACCCCCAGCTCGTCGAGCTTGGCGGCGATGGCCAGCTTTTCCTGGACCGAAAAGGCCAACTGGGGCATCTGCTCGCCGTCGCGCAGGGTGGTGTCAAATACCTTTACCTCTACCTCGGGTTGTTGCTCCACGGTCGCCTCCTCACTTCAGCCAGGACATCATGCCCCGCAGCCGCTGGCCCACCTCTTCCATCTGGTGCTCCTGGTCGCGGCGCAGCAGGGCGCGGTACATGGGACGGTTGGCCTGGTTTTCCAATATCCACTCGCGGGCAAAGGCGCCGTTTTGAATCTCCTCCAGAATCTCGGCCATCTCCAGGCGCGCTTCCTCGTCGATGATCCGCGGTCCCCGGGTGATGTCGCCGTACTTGGCGGTGTCGCTGATGTAGCGGCGCATGTGCTTGAGCCCGCCCTGGTAGATGAGGTCCACGATGAGCTTCATCTCGTGTACGCACTCGAAATAGGCCATCTCCGGGGCGTAGCCCGCCTCCACCAGGGTCTCGAAGCCGGCCTTCATCAGGGAGCTGAGCCCGCCGCAGAGCACCGCCTGCTCGCCGAAGAGATCGGTCTCGGTCTCCTCGGCAAAACTGGTGGCCACCACCCCGGCCCGGGCCCCGCCGATGCCCAGGGCGTAGGCCAAGGCGATATCCAGGGCCCGGCCGCTGGCGTCGGCGTGCACCGCCACCAGGGCCGGCACCCCCTGGCCCTGCTCGTAGAGATCGCGCACGATCTTGCCGGGGCCCTTGGGAGCCACCATCACCACGTCCACCTCCGGCGGCGGGGTGATCTGGCCGTAGTGCACGTTGAAGCCGTGGGCAAAGAGCAATACCTTGCCCGGCGCCAGGTTGGGGGCCACGAATTCTTCATAGACCGCCGGCTGGGCCGGATCGGGCAGCAGCACGGCGTAGAGGTCGGCCTCGGCGCAGGCGGCCTCCAAGGACAACGCCTGGAGCCCGTCGGCCGCCGCCTGCTCAAAGCTGGGGCTGCCGGGGCGCAGCCCCACCACTACCTTCAGGCCGCTGTCGTGCAGGTTGCGGGCGTGGGCCCGTCCCTGGCTGCCGTAGCCCAGGATGCAGATAGTCTTGTCTTGGAGATTTTTCAGGTCAGCGTCACTTTCGTAGTAAATCTTAGCGGCCATGTTAAGCCTCCTTTGGGGCCAGGTATTTATTGTAAACCGCCGGCTCCGGGGCCGGGCCGGGGACGATGCGCGTAAGGTCGTTTTCGCCTCGCAGGGTGTGGTCGCGGGTGAGCGATATCTGTCCGGTGCGGGCCATCTCCATTATCCCGTAGGGGCGCAGCATGTCGGTCATGGCCTGCACCTTGCCCCGGTCGCCGGCCACCTCCACCACCAGGCAGTCGGGGCCCACGTGGTCCACCCGGGCCCGGAAGATGTTGACCAGGTCCACCACCTCGGCCCTACTTTGGTGGTCCACCCGCACCTTGATCAGGGCCAGGCCGCGCTCCATGCGCGGGGAGCGCGAAAGGTCCTCCACCCGGATGACGCATACCAGGCGCTTGAGCTGCTTCACCGCCTTTTCCACCGTGGCGTCGTCGCCCTTGACCACCACGCTGATGCGGCTGAGATGGGGGTTTTCGGTCTCGCCCACCGCCAGGGAGGTTATGTTGAAACCGCGCCGGGCGAACAGGCTGGCCACCCGGGCCAGCACCCCCCGCTCGTTACGCACCAGCATGGCTATGGGTCTTAAGTCGTCCATGATCAATCCTCCTGTTTCTGGCAGGGCACAAAGTCCACGTTGGCCGCGCCCGGGGGCACGATGGGCAACACCTCGGCATCGGGGCTCACGGCCACGTCCAGCACCACCGGCAGGCGCTTTTCCTCGGCGGCGGCCAAGGCCCAGTTGATGGCCTCTTCCAGCTCATCCACCCGGCTCACCCGGCGCCCCAGGCCGCCGAAGGCCCGGGCCACCTGGTCGTAGGGCGGACTGGCCAACTGGGTCTGGGAGCGGCGGCCCTCCAGGAACATGTCTTGCCACTGGCGCACCATGCCCAGGAAGGTGTTGTTGAGGATCACCACCACCACGCCGATGTGGTAGCGCACCGCGGTGGTGAGCTCCTGGATGTTCATCAGGAAGGAGCCGTCGCCGTCGATGCAGACCACGGTGGCCTCGGGCCGACCCACCTTGGCCCCCAGGGCGGCCGGCAGGCCAAAGCCCATGGTGCCCAGGCCGCCGCTGGTGATGAAGCCCCGCGGGGTGCTGAAGGGGTAGTACTGGGCGGTGAACATCTGGTGCTGGCCCACCCCGGTGACCACCACCGTGTCGTCCGGCACCAGCCGTCCCAGGGTACGCACCACCTGCTGGGGCATGAGCACGTCGGAGCGGGCTTGGTAGGTCATGGGGAACTCTTCGCGCCAGCGGTCCACCTGCTTAAGCCAGGCCGAGTAGTCCGGCCGGCTCTCCCAGGCGCGCGCTCCCTGCCACAGGGCCTTGAGCGCCGGCTTGGCGTCGCCGGCCATGGCCACCGCGCTGGGGATGATCTTGTTGATCTCGCTGTCGTCGATGTCTATGTGGATCAAGCGGGTGCCGGGGGCGAAGCGCTTGATATCGCCGGTGACCCGGTCGTCGAGCCGGGTGCCCACGCACAGCAACACGTCGGAGTGGTGCAGGGCCAGGTTGGCGTAGCCGGTGCCGTGCATACCGGGCATGCCCAGGCTGAGCCGGTGGCCGATGGGAAAGTTGCCCAATCCCATGAGGGTGCTGGCCACCGGGATGCCCAGCCCCTCGGCCAACTCCCGGAGCTCGCCGCTGGCCCCGGCGGTGATCACCCCGCCGCCGGCCAGGATCACCGGGCGCTCGGCCTGGCGCAAGAGCTCCAAGGCCTGGGCCACCGCCTGGCGGTCGGCCTGGTGGTGGGTCTGGTAGCCCTCGGGCACCGCCGGGGCGGCCACCAGGTCGTCGCAGGGGGTGAGGGCCACGTCGCGCGGCAGGTCGATCAACACCGGACCGGGCCGGCCGCTCATGGCCACGTAAAAGGCCTCGGCCATCACCTCGGCCAGTTGGGAGACGTCGGTGACCTGGTAGTTGTGCTTGGTGATGGCCATGGTGATGCCCCACATGTCGGCCTCCTGGAAGGCGTCGTTGCCCAGGAGGTTGGAGCTCACCTGGCCGCAGATGGCCACCATGGGCACCGAGTCCATCATGGCGTTGGCCAGCCCGGTGACCAGGTTGGTGGCCCCGGGGCCGCTGGTGGTGAGCACCACCCCCGGCTTGCCGGTGGCCCGGGCGTAGCCGTCGGCCATGTGGGCCGCGCCCTGCTCGTGGCCCACCATGATGTGGCGGGGCCGCTGGTTTTTGTACAGGGCGTCGTAGACCGGCATGATGGCGCCACCCACCATGCCGAAGACCACCTCCACCTCCTGGCTGATGAGAGAGGCGATGATGGCGTCGGCGCAGTTGTAGGGACTGCTCACCGCGAATTCCGCTTGGGTCGGGGCTGAAGCACTCATGAGCCCACTCCTTTATGCTCGATCCCGCAACACCGCGCCGTAAGCCGCGCTGGTGACCAGTGAGGCGTAGCGGGCCAGGGCGCCGCGGGAAAATCGGGGTTCAGGCGGCCGCCAGCTTTGGCGCCGGGCGGCCAGGGTATCCTGGTCCACCGCCAGCTCCAGGCGGCGGCCGGGGATGTCGATCTCGATGGTGTCACCGTCTTGCACCAGGGCCAGGGGCCCGCCGGCGGCGGCCTCGGGCGAGAGGTGGCCGATGGCCGCCCCCCGGCTGCCGCCGCTGAAACGGCCGTCGGTGACCAGGGCCACCTTGCCGTCTAGGGGCCCGCCGCTGATGAGGCTGGTGAGCGAGAGCATCTCGCGCATGCCGGGGCCGCCGGCCGGCCCCTCGTAGCGTACAACCACCACTTGGCCCTCCTGGAGCTCACCGGCCTGGTAGGCGGCCACCGCGTCCTCCTCGCAGTCAAAGACCACCGCCGGACCGGCGAACACGGTCATGGCCGGGTCCACCGCGGTCTGCTTCACCACCGCGCCCTCGGGGGCCAGGGTTCCGTAAAGCACCGCGATGGAGCCCTGGGCGTGTACCGGGTCGTCTAAGCGGTGGACCACCGGCTGGCCGAAGAACTCCACCGGCGCCACCTCCGCCGGCAGCTCGCGGCCCAGGCTGCGGCCGGTGACCGTGAGACAGTCGGTGTGCAACTGGCGCTCCAGGCGCTTCATCACCGCGCCCACCCCGCCGGCGGCGTCCAGGTGGTCCATGCGCATGGGGCCGCCGGGGCTCATGGAGCACAGGTGGGGGGTCTCGGCGGCCAGACGGTCGAAATCGGCCAGGCCGAAGTCCACCCCGGCCTCGTGGGCGATGGCCGGCAGGTGCAGGGCGGTGTTGGTGGAGCCGCCCAGGGCCAGGTCCACCCGGCAGGCGTTTTCAAAGGCCCGCGGGGTGAGCACCTGGTCCGGGCGCGGCCCGCCTTCGATGAGCGATACCACCGCCCGGCCCGACTGGTAGGCGATATCCTCCTTGGCCCGGCTCTCGGCCAGGGCGCAGGCGCAGCCGGGCAGGCTCATGCCCAGGGCCTCGGAGACGCAGGCCATGGTGTTGGCGGTGAACATGCCGGCGCAGCTTCCCGGGCCGGGACAAGCCGCCTGCTCCAGCTCGGCCAGCTCGGCCGGGTCCATGGTCCCGGCCTCCACCTTGGCCACCGCCTCGAAGACGGTGATGAGGTCCACCACCTGCCCGCCGAACTTGCCGTGGGCCATGGGACCGCCGGTGACCATGATCGCCGGCAGGTTCAGCCGGGCGGCGGCCATGAGCATGCCGGGCACGATCTTGTCGCAGGCCGCCACCAGCACCAGGGCGTCAAAGGCGTGGGCGCTGGCCATCAGCTCCACGCTGTCGGCCACCAGCTCCCGGCTGGGCAGGGAACAGTACATGCCCCCGTGGCCCATGGCCAGG
>JAMOVV010000180.1 GCA_027067385.1 Desulfarculaceae bacterium | reverse complement strand
TTGCCGTGCACCGCCCGGTAAACCTTGGCGGCGCCGTTGCCGGTTTGTACCTTGACCAGGCCGCCCCGGGCCCCCAGCAACTTGGCGCAGATGCCGGCCACCACGTCCAAGAGCTCATCGGCCTCGATGGTGGAGATGGCCGCCTGCCCCAGGTCGGACAGGACGTTGAGCTCGGCGATGCGCCGCTTGGCCTCGAAGTACAGGTTGAAGTTGCGGATGGAGCCGGCCATCTCGCGACCCACCATCTGCATCAGGCGCAGGTCCTGGTCGTCCAGGTGGCGCTCGGCCGGGAACAGGATCAGGGCCACGGCGTAGAGCCGGCTGTCGTCCATCACCGGCAACAGGGCGGCCACCTCGCCCTCGCGGCCCCAGCGCTGCAGGGCCGGGTCCTGGACCGGGGCCTTCACCCGCTTCACCGCCGGGGCCCGGGTGGCCGCGGCCCGCCCCACCAGGCCGTCGCCAAAGTCGACGCTGAGGGGATCGGGCGGCGTGGCCGGCTTGGGCCAGAAATAGCTGCTCACCAGCTTGCCGTCGCGCTTCTCCTGCATGAACAGAACCGCCAGCCGGCCGTTCATGTTGCCGGTGATCACCCCCAGGATGCCTTCCAGGCGCTCGGAGACATCCACCGAGGAGTTGGCGATCTCCACCACGTGGGCCAAGGTGTCAAAGCTGCTCTTTAGCGGCATAGCAGCCCCTCCCCACCCGGCCCGCGGCGCAGCTCAATGGCCCGCTGGTATAGTTCTTCGTAGCGCGCCGCAGCCCCCTGCCAGGAGAAGTCCACCCACATGCAGCGCTTGATCAGCCCTTGCCACTGCTCGCCTTGTCCAAAGGTTTCCAGGGCGCGGTCCAGGGCCTCCAGCATGGCCGGGGTGGTGAAATCCTGGAACTTGAACCCCATGCCCGGGCTGTCGGGCAGGTGGTCGCGCACCGTGTCGTTTAGCCCGCCGGTGGCCCGCACCACCGGCACCGTGCCGTAGCGCATGGCGTGCATCTGGTGCAGGCCGCAGGGCTCGAACCGGCTGGGCATGAGCAGCAGGTCGGCCCCGGCCATGATCTTGTGGTCCAGGGCCATGTCGTGGCCGATGCGCACCGCGGCGCGTCCCGGGTTGGCCTCGGCCGCGGCCTTGAGAACGTTGTGGTAGTGATCGCCGCCGTAGCCCATGATCACCAGGTCCAGGCCCATGGCCACCATGTCTTCCAGCCCGGCCACGATGAGCTCCAGTCCCTTGCGGTCCTCCAGCCGGCCGATCACCGCCACCAGGGGACGCCGACTGTCCCGGGCCAGGCCGAAAATCTCGCGCAGGTCACGCTGGCAGACGGCCTTGCCGGCCAGGTCCTCGGCCGAGAAATGGGCCGCCAGGTGGGGATCGGTCGCCGGGTCCCACACCGCGTTGTCAATGCCGTTGAGTACCGCCACCAAGCGGTCGCGCCGCGCCTGCAGCACGCCCTGCAGCTCGGCCCCGATCTCCGGCAGCAGCATCTCGCGGGCATAGCTGGGCGACACGGTGGAGATGAGGTCGGCGAAGATCAGCCCGCCCTTGAGAAAATTGATCTTGCCGTAGAGCTCCAGGGTCTCGGGGGTAAAGCACTCCCACCCCAGCCCCAACAGGGGCATATCGTAATGCCAGAAGGAGCCCTGGCGCGCGAGATTGTGCACGGTCATCAGGCTGGCGGCGCCGGCCAGGGGCTCCACCTCGGCGTAGAGGGTCTTGAGGTACACCGGGACCAAGGCGTTGGTCCAATCGTTGGCGTGGACCATGTCCACCGGCCGGCCCAAGGCCGCGGCCAGCTCCAGGCAGGCCCGGCTGAAAAAGACGAAGCGCTCGCAGTTGTCCTCGTAGTCGCCAAAGGCGTTGCCATAGATGCCTTCGCGGTCGTAGAGGCGATCGTGCTGGATCAGGTAGACCTCGGCCCCGGCCCCCAGGTCACCTTTGAAGACCTGGGCCTGGTACTTGTGCCAGGAGATGGGGACTTCCAGGGTGATACCGGTGGGCTCTAAGGTCTCGGCCACCTCGGGGGCCATGCGGCCCTTCAGGGTGACCACCTGCACCCGGTGTCCGCGGGCCGCCAGGGTGCGCGGCAGGTCGTGCGACACCTCGGCCAGCCCACCCACCCGGGCGAACGGCCAAACTTCCGGCGACAAGAAAAATAGATTCATACCCCGAGCCCCAGTTTGGTGCTGATAATATCATGGTACCGCAGCCGCAACAAATTGCGAATTCCCGCCAGCGGCCGCGTTGACCCGGGTTGCCGCAAGTTTATGGCCGTCGTGGGCTTATCGTACAGTGTGGGGACCTGGCCCGGCTGGCCACGCCCGGTCCTACTACGATCCCCGGGACCATGGCCGACCGCGCCTTTTGCCGGGCGGTGGGCAAGCTGCCGGGCGAGGTGATCGGCCAACCGGTGGGTCGTAGGGCCTGATGGGTCATCACCGCCCCCTGGTTCCACGGCCGGCGACCCGCCGCCGCTGACCAGTAGCCCGCCCCGCGGCTCAGACCAGTTGGTCGGCCGCCTCCTGGTAGGTCTCCAGGGCGGCGCGGCCAAAAAGCACGAAACGCACCTCTTGCAACAAGCCGGGATGGTCCCTTAGCCAGTCGCGCACCGCGGTGAGGGCCACCCGGGCCGCCTGGTCCAGGGGATAACCGTAGGCCCCGGTGGAGATGGAAGGAAAGGCCACGCTCTTTAGGTGGTGGCGCGCGGCCAGCTCCAAGGAGTTGGTGTAGCAGGCGGCCAGCAGGCGGGCGTCGTCGGGCCGGCCGCGATAGACGGGACCCACGGTGTGGATCACCTTGGCCGCCGGCAGTTGGCCGCCGGTGGTTATCACCGCCTGTCCGGTGGGGCAGCCGCCTATGCGGCGGCACTCGGCCATGATCTCCGGTCCGCCGGCGGCGTGGATGGCCCCGTCCACCCCCCCGCCGCCGGCCAGGCGGCTGTTGGCCGCGTTGACGATGGCCTCGGTACCGGCCCGGGTGATGTCACCTTCGGTCAAGACCAGGCGGGTATCGCCGATCATCTTTTGCCACATGCCACGCCTCCGGCCAGGGCTTTAGCGCGGGGCCAGGAAGTACATCACCCCGCGGTGCTTCATGCGGCCGGCCAGGCTGCCGGCGTAGGGGCCGCTGCCAAAGTACAAATCCAGGCGGCCCGGCCCCCGGATGGCCCCCCCGGTGTCCTGGTTGAAAACAAACCGGCTGAAAGGGTCCGGCTCGTTGCCCGGCCCCGGCAGGTAGCCGTGGATGAAGGCCAGGGCCACGGCCGGGAAAATGCGCCGGTCGGTGGCGATGGAGCGGCCGCCGGTCACCGGCTGGTTGTAGCAGCCCAGCGGTCCGCCATCGGCCGGCAGCACACGGAAAAAGACGTAGGAGGGATTGTGCCCCAGGATGCGGCGGCGCTCCTGGGGGTGGGCGGACAGGTAGGCCTGGATGGACTGCATGGACACCTTGTGCCGGGGCAGCAGCCCTTGGGCGATGAGCAGGGCGCCGATGGAACGGTAGGGGTGGCCGTTGGAGCCGGCGTAGCCCACCCGCATCCGGCTGCCGTCGGCAAAGACCAACTGCCCCGAGCCCTGGATATGCAGGAAGAAGGTGTCCACCGGGTCGGCCAGGTAGGCCAGCACCCGGGCCTTGCCCTTGAGGGCGTTTTTATGCTCGATCTGGTCCCGGTCCGGGTAGGGCACCACCCACTTGCCCTGGAGCCGGCCCACCAACGATCGCTTGCCCACCTTCAGGCCAAAGGCCCGCAGGTCCACCCGCACCAGGTCCTCGGGCAGACCGTAGAGGGGATACACGTAAGGAGGCTGCCGCTGGCGGCGGGCGGCCATCACCGGCTCGTAGTAGCCGGTCATGAGCACGGTGCCCCGGCCGTCGGAGCCCACCGACTTGAACAAACGGAACTCGCGCTGGAAGGCCGCGGTGCGGGCCACCGGGTCGGCGACGGTGGTGAATATCTCCTTGGCCCGTAGCAGGCCGCTGATCATGCGGCGCGCGCTGACCCGATAGGGTCCGAAGATGAACTTGCGCTCCGGCGGCAGGCGGCGCAGGTAGGCCAAAGAGTAGTCGCAGGCCTGCACGAAGCTGTCAGTGTCCAGGTCGTCGAGCAACAGGGGCCAGCCTCCCTCGGGCACCTGCACCAAGGCGGTGGAGGCGCTCACCGGCCCCCGGGCGGCGGGACCGCACCCGGCCAGCAGCACCAGGGCCAAGACGACCGCCAGGGCCCAGACCCCGGCCAGGGATTTTTCACTTGCCAAGCTCCTCATGCCTTTGATCTAACCTTATGCCAGGCGGTAGTGTCAACCAATCAGCCAGGAGTAATCCCCCATGCCATACGTAAACATCAAGGTGGCCACCCCCGGCCCCACCCCGGAAGAAAAGGCCCGGCTCATCCAGGGTGTCACCCAGTTGCTCTACGAGGTCCTGGGCAAGCCCCCCTCGGCCACCTCGGTGGTGATCGACGAAGTGGACCCGGCCAACTGGGGGGTGGGCGGCGAGAGCCTGGCGGCCATCCGGGCCAAGGATTAGGGGGCCAGCGCCGCCACGGCGGCTCCCAGCTCCACCCCCAGGCTGCGGGCCACCGGACGGCACTTGGCCAAAAACAAGAACAGCAGAGGCCAGGGCGAGGGGCCGCCGCCGTCCAGGCCGGCGGTCCGGCGCAGGGTCTCGTAGTGGCCCATGCCCTTGGCCACCACCAGGTCGGCCTGCTGTAACCGCCGCGCCAGGGGCCCTGGTATGGCCTCCGGGTCCAGCCCCACTTGGGCGGTGCCCGAGCCCACCACCCGCCCCAAGCCGTAGTCCTCGCCATGGGCCCGCAGGTCCTCCAGGGTGAGATCGTTTTGCACCGGCCGGGACTTCACCACGTAGGTCACCCGGCAGCCCCGGCCCAGCAGGTGCTCCACCAGCAGGCGGTCGAAACACTGCTCCCCGGTGTTGTCGGCCAGGATTACTATCCCGGCGCCAGGGACCAGGTAGGATGCGGCCCGGGCCAGGTGGTCGATCCCCAACCCGAAATCCAGGCCCCGGCCCCAGAACTCCTCCGGCCGGGCCACCAGGAAGTGGTCCAACGAATTGCCGATAATAGCGGCGCGCACCCGGGCCTCCAGGGTGTCAGGCACCGGACCCAACTCGCGCACCGCCCGGCGCGCGGCGGCCAGGTCGGCCGCCTTCTTGGCGGCCATGGGATCCTTGGTGGGACGATACCGGCGCACCAGGGCCAGGAAGCGGTTGGCGATGATGGCCGGCGGCCAGGCTTGCTCCAGGCCCTGGGCCAAGATGGCCTCGCCCTGGGTCTGCAACCGTGCGCGCGCCGCGCCATCCAGGCCGCAACGGTCCAGGGTGTCCAGGGCCAGGCGGCGCAGGCAGTCGGCGCACTCGGGTCCGGGTATGTGGCTCACGTCCAACGCTCCCGCAAGCTGGGCCAAGACCAGTCCACCGGCACCCGCAGGACCGCAGCGTCCTTTTTGCGGGTAAACAGCAGGTGTCCCTGGTCCTGGCCGAATAAAAACAGGTCCCGGGTCAACTTGACGTCCAATCGGCAGTACTCGGTGAGGTCCTTCATATTCCCCTGGCGCCACCAGCGCACCGCCTGCAAGCCGTCGGCCCCCTTGGCCGCCCCCAGGGTGGCCGAGGCCAGGGCCTGCAGGCTCAGCCGGTAGCCGAGCCGGTCGTGCACCTCGGCCAGCAGGTCCAGGGTGGGCAGGCGCGCCAGGTCCTCGGCGGTGTAGGCGCTGAGCACCTGGTAGTCAAAGCGGCGGATGTTAAAGCCCACCACCATCTCGAACTCGGCCATGCGTTTTAGCATCTCGCCCACCCGGTCCTCGGGGTAGGCCGTGTAGCGCCCGGTGACCGAGTCAAAGAGCACGGCCACGCTCACCCGCATGAGGTGGCTGTTTTGCCAGCCGCCCACCTCGCTGGCCAGACGCTGGGTCTCCAGGTCCATGACGCAGTAGCGCAGGGGCGCATCAGTCGCCGGGGGCCGGCGGCGCGGCCGGGGGGGAGCCGGCCTCGCCCGGCGCTCCGGGGTCACCAAATCCTCCTTACCCAGCATGCCGCGCACCACCAAGAGCGCCCCCTCCTTGTCCAAGGGCTTGTTGCCGCTGCCGCACTTGGGCGAGTGCACGCAGGCGGGGCAGCCGTCTTGGCAGTCGCAGGAGGCCAGCAGTTCCTCCACCTTTTGCAGCAGCTCGTCGATCAACTCGTAGCCGCGCTCGGCCAGGCCCACCCCGCCGGGCACCCCGTCGTAGATAAAGACCGCCGCCCGGCCGGTCTGGGGATGCAGGGGTATGGAGATGCCCCCCAGGTCGCCCCGGTCGCTGAGCACCAGCAGGGGGAACAGGCCGATGGCCGCGTGCTCCAGGGCGTGGATGGCGCCCATGAAATGGCGGCCGGCCGCCTCCACCAGACCGCGCACCCCGTCTTCGATGTCCACCCACAGGCCGTGGGTCTCAAAGATGAGCGGTGGCAGCTCCAGGCCGTAGACCCCCATGAGGTCGCCGCCGCTGAGCCGCCGGCGCTCGAACCCGGTGACCCACTCGGTTACCTTGAGCCGGCCGTGGTGGGCCAGGAAATTGCCCAGGGGCCGGCGGCCGATCTCCTGGATGATCTCGGTCTGTTTTTCCGAGCGCGGCCGGGTGAAGTAGTCCACCCGGCAGGGGCGCGCCTGGACCCGCCGCTGCTCCATCTCCAGGCGGGTCACCTCGTACTGCCGGGTCTGGTGCAGGTAGATCGCGCCGGGGTAGCCCTCCTTGAAGACCCGCACCCCGTCCAGGCCGCCCACCACCCGTCCCTGGGGGTCCACGATGGAGAAGCTCTCGCCCGCCCCGCGCAGGTCCACGAAGCGCTGGGGCCGCTGCCGGGCGGCGAACAGGCGCAGCCCCTCGGCGTCGCGTAGCAACTCGCCGGATTGCTCCAACTGCTGAGTCACCCCGGCGTGGGCCTGCAGGTCAAAGAACTTCTCCTCCGGTCCCAACGGCTGCTCGGCCGCGGCGCAGACCAGGTGCCGCCCCACCACGTGGCTGTTGTCCGGGTCCAGTACCGCCGCCTCCAGGGGACGGCTGAAGAACTGCTCCGGGTGGCCGATGAAGTATTGGTCCAGGGCGTCGGGCTGGGCCACCAGGAAGATGAGGCTCTCGCGGCCGGCGCGCCCCACCCGGCCGCCCCGCTGCCAGGTGTTGATGTGGCTGCCGGGATAGCCCACCAGGATGCACACGTCCAGGCCGCCGATGTCGATGCCCATCTCCAGGGCGCTGGTGGTGACCACCGCCTGCAACCGGCCGCCGGCCAGGGCCCGTTCAATGGCCCGGCGCTCCTCGGGTAAGAATCCGGCCCGGTAGCCGGCCACCTTGCCGGCCAGCTCGGGGTGGGCCCGGGTCACCCAGGAATGGATCAGCTCGGTGTGCAGGCGCGAGCGGGTAAAGCAGATGGTGGCCAGGCCGGCGTGCAGACTCTTTACCAGCAGCCGGGCGGCGGTGGTGCTGGCCGCGCCGACGGGGTTGATCATCACAAAGTCGCGCCCCGGCGAGGGTGCGCCGGAAAAATCGATGATCTGCTCCCCGGAGAACCGACGGCCGGTGAGCGCGGCGGCGTGCTGGGCCGGGTTGGCGATGGTGGCGCTGCTGAGCACAAAGGTGGGCTCGGCCCCCTGGGCCGCGGCCAGGCGCAGCAGGCGGCGCAGCACCTGGGCCACGTGGGTGCCGAAGATGCCGCGGTAGGTGTGCACCTCGTCGATCACCAAAAAGCGTAGGTTGGCCAGGAACCCGCGCCAGGCCTCGGGGTAGGCGCAGATGGCCGCGTGCACCATGTCCGGGTTGGAGATGATCACCGGCGGGGGGGCTTGGCGCAGGCGCTGGCGCGCCCCGGCCGGGGTGTCGCCGTCGTACACCGCGGCCGGCGGGTCCAGCCCAGCCATGGCGGCCAGTTGGTTGATGGCCGCCAGTTGGTCCTGCTCCAGGGCCTTGAGCGGAAAGAGAAACAGGGCCTTGGCCTCGGGGTCCCGGGCCAGGGCCTCGAGCACCGGCAGGGTGTAGACCAGGCTCTTGCCGCTGGCGGTGGGGGTGGCGGCCACCACGTCGCGGCCGGCGCGCACCAGCTCCAGGGCGCGGGCCTGGTGGGTGTAGAGCCGCCGCACCCCCTGGGTGGCCAGGGCGCGGACCAGGGACGGGTCCAGGGGTGGGTCCGGCTGGTCATAGGCGGCCGGCCGCGGCGGGATACGCTCCACGTGCACCACCTGCCCGGCGATGCCCCGCCCCTGGTGCAGCCGGTCCAAAAGTTCCTGGGTAGCTCGCTCCATGGCCGCTGTGTACCACGCGCCCCGGCCCCGCGTCCACCAGGGACCCGGTGCGGGGCAATACCCCAACTTGCCCCGTTTATACAATCGGTGTTAGTATTCATGTTTTGTGTGGACGAGGATAATGGTTCGCAAAGGGCCGGCCATGGGCCGGTCGCCTTGCACGGCGGCCAAGTGGCTGGGGGAGTCTCAATGAAATATTGGAGAAAACCACTGGACTTGGGGACCATCGAGGTCACCCGGGGCATCGTGCGGGTTATCGAAGGGCGCTGCAAGGGCTGCGAGATATGCGTAAACTTTTGCTCGCGCGGGGTGCTGCGCATGTCCGACAAGTTCAACCGCAAGGGATACCATTTCCCGGAGACCATCCCGGGGCGCGAGTGCGTCAACTGCCGCTTTTGCGAGGCCATCTGCCCCGAGTTCGCCATCTATTCGGTGGAGACCAACGGCCTGGCCTGAGCCGCGCCGGCGTCTGCACCCGCATCCATCCCGCCGGGGCCGACCCCGGCGGCGTAAAACCAACATGGGGACCGGCGGCCTTGGTCGCGGCCGGTCCCGGGCAAGAGGATAAACGTGGCAGGTAAAGCGGTCCTCACCGGAACCCACTTCATGAACGGAGACGACGCCTGTTGCGAGGGGGCCTTGGCCGCCGGGTGCCGTTTCTTCGCGGGCTACCCCATCACTCCGGCCACCGAGGTGGCCGAGCGCATGTCGCATCGTCTACCCGAGGTGGACGGCATATTCATACAGATGGAAGACGAGATCGCCTCCATGGCCGCCATCCTGGGCGGCAGTTGGGGCGGGGCCAAGTCCATGACCAGCACCTCGGGCCCCGGCTTCTCCCTGATGATGGAGAACATCGGCCTGGGTATCTGCACCGAGACGCCCTGCGTGGTCTGCAACGTGCAGCGGGCCGGCCCCAGCACCGGGCTGCCCACCCTGGTGGGCCAGGCCGACATGATGCAGGCGCGCTGGGGCAGCCACGGCCACTACGAGATCATCGCCCTGTCGCCCTCCTCGCCCCAGGAGATGTTCGACTTCACCATCGAGGCCTTCAACCTCTCGGAGCAGTACCGCCTGCCGGTGATGATCATGGCCGACGAGGTGGTGGGACACATGAACGAGCGGGTGGTCATCCCGCCGGCGGACCAGATCGTCACCGTGGAGCGCACCGCGCCCACCAGCGACCCCGCCCAGTACCTGCCCTACCAGCCCGACGCCAGCGGCATCGCCCCCATGGCCAACTTCGGCGACGGCTACCACATGCACGTCACCGGGCTCACCCACGACGCCAAGGGCTACCCCACCATGACCGCCGAGGCCCAGGCCTGGATGGTGGACCGCCTCATCGGCAAGATCCGCGACAACGCCGACAAGATCATCAGCTACGACACCATGTTCCTGGACGACGCCGAGATAGTGGTGGCCGCCTACGGCATCAGCGCGCGCTCGGCCAAGGGCGCGGTCCTGGCCGGCCGCCAGGCGGGGCTGAAGGTGGGCCTGGTCAAGCTCAACACGGTCTGGCCGTTCCCCGAGGAGTTTTTCAGCCACCTGTCCACCAAGGTCAAGGCCCTGCTCATGCCCGAGATCAACATGGGACAGATGGTGCTGGAACTGGAGCGCCTGGCCCAGGGCCGCTGCCAGGTAGTGCGTATCACCCATCCCGGCGGGGCCATCATCAATCCATCGACCATCCTGGCCGCCATCCAAGACGTGTTTGAGGAGACCAAATGAGCGCCCGGCAAAACCGCGACCCGGAGCCGTTGCATCCCCACGACGAACTGCTGCGCACCGACCGCATCCCGCACATCTGGTGCTCGGGCTGCGGCATCGGCATCGTCTTCGGGGCCCTGATGTCGGCCATCAAGAAGTCCGACATACCCTTAGACGATATCGCCGTGGTCTCGGGCATCGGCTGCACCGGCCGCATGGCCGGCTACATCGCCCTGGACTCGTTCCACACCACCCACGGCCGGGCCATCCCCTTTGCTACCGGGCTCAAGCTGGCCCGGCCCCAGGGCAACGTCATCGTGGCCTCGGGCGATGGCGACCTGCTGGCCATCGGCGGCAACCACTTCATCCACGCCGCCCGGCGCAACATCGACCTCACCGTGGTCTGCGTCAACAACTTCAACTACGGCATGACCGGCGGCCAACTGGCCCCCTCCACCCCCTTTGGGGCCAAGACCACCACCACCCCCCAGGGCAGCCCGGACGAACCCTTCAACTTCTGCTCTTTGGCCGCTGCCTGCGGCGCGGTGTACGTGGCCCGCTGGACCGCCCTGCACATCCGCCGGGTCACCACCGCTATCGGCGAGGCCATGAACAAGAAGGGCTTTTCCTTCGTGGAGATCCTGGCCCCCTGCCCCACCGCCTTTGGCCGGCGCAACAAGATGCGCCGCGCCCTGGACCTGCTCAACTTCTACTACGACCGCTCGGTGGTGAAACACGGCGTCCACCCCGACGAGGCCAGCCTGGACTTCAACCAGCGCCTGGTGGTGGGCAAGTTCGTGGACCGCGAACGTCCCACCTACCTGGACTCCTACCACATGGTCCACCAGCGCGAGATCGGCGACTGGCCCACTATCGAACACTACAGCACCATGCTGGCCAAGGAAAAGACCGAGGCATAGGAGAAGGCGGTGTTAAACGAAAAGCACATCGTAATCACCGGGTTCGGCGGGCAGGGCATCGTGCTCACCGGCAGCATCCTGGGCAAGGCGGCCACCATCTACGACGACGTGCACGCCACCATGACCCAGTCCTACGGGCCCGAGGCCCGGGGCGGCTCCTGCTCGTCCCAGGTGGTCATCAGCGACCAGGAGGTGGCCTTTCCGGCGGTGGAGCATCCCCAGGTGCTCATCTGCATGAGCCAGGAGGGCTACCAGAATAACCTGCCCTCCCTGGTGGAAGGCGGCCTGCTGCTGTGGGACACCGACCTGGTGGAGACCGGCGAACACGACCCCAGTTGGCAAACCTTCCACGTGCCGGCCACCCGTTTCGCCGAGGAGCTGGGCAACAAGATGATGGCCAACATCGTCATGCTCGGCTTTTTCTCGGCCCTAAGCGACGTGGTGAGCGTCGAGGCCCTGCGCGAGTCCATGCTGGGCTCGGTGCCGCCGCGCACCAAGGAAGTAAACAGCCAGGCCTTTGACCGCGGCCGCCAGTACGGCCAGGCCATTCTCAAGAGCCTTGAAAAGCAGGGAGGGCAGGAGGCGTCGTGAGCCCGGGCAAAGCAAGCAATCCCCCGCGTGAGGCCGTACTGCTGGTGGGCGCGGGCTACGGCGCCCTCAAGGTGGCCGAAGACCTCTCCCACGCCGGCATCCCGGTGCTCTGGGCCACCCGGGCCGCCCACTTCCTGGAGCTGCCGGATTCGGTGGAGCCCTTTGAGCAGTGGCCGGCCGACCTCAACTACCAGTTTCGGCCGCTGTACCTGCGGGTAACCCGCCACCGCTTGGTCACCCCGCTCACCCAGGCCCGCCTGGAGTCGGTGAGCCCCCATGGCGCCGGCTACGACGTGGTGGTGGCCCAGGACCCCAAGTACATCGACTACGACCTGTGTACCGGCTGCGGCCGCTGCAGCGAGGTCTGCCCCCTGGACCAAGGTGAAGCGCCGCCGCTGTCGCGCACCCCGGGCTACTGCCCCTCGCGCGCCCTGCAGCTTGACAAACGCCTCATCAGCCCCTGCCGCCAGGGCTGCCCCCTGGGGGTCAACGCCCAGGCCTACCTGGCCCTCACCGCGACCGGCCGCTTTGACGAGGCCCTGGAGGTGATCAAGCGCGACAACCCCCTGCTGGGGGTCTGCGGCCGGGTCTGCCACCACCCCTGCGAGGCGGCCTGCCGCCGGGGCGAGCTGGACCAGCCCCTGGCCATCCGCGACATCAAGCGCTTCCTGTTCGACTACGCCGCGCAGCAGGGACCGCCCACCCTGCCGCGGCCGGCCGCGGCCCGGCGCGACCAGCGGGTGGCGGTGGTGGGCTCGGGACCGGCCGGGCTCTGCGCGGCCCACTACCTCAACCAGGCCGGCCTGCAGGTGACCGTGCTGGAGGCCCTGGACCAGGCCGGCGGCATGCTGCGCGCCGGCATCAACGCCTTCCGCCTGCCGCGCAAAGTTCTCGACGCAGAGATCCAGGCCCTGGTCGACAGCGGGGTGGAGATAAAGACCAACCGCCCGGTGGAGGACATCGAGGCCCTGCTGGCCCAGGGCTACCGCGCGGTGCTGCTCACCACCGGCACCCACCAGGACCTGCGCCTCAACATCCCCGGCGAAGACCTGGCCGGGGTGGAGCACTGCGTGACCTTCCTGGCCGGGGTGAACCGCAGCGGCCAGGGCAAGGTGGGACCCCGCACCGTGATCATCGGCGGGGGCAACTCGGCCATGGACGCGGCCCGCACCGCCCTGCGCCTGGGGGCCGAGCAAGTCACCGTGCTGGCCATCGAGACCGAGGACCAACTGCCGGCCCATCCCGAGGAGGTGCGCCAGGCCCGCGAAGAGGGCGTGGTGTTCAGGCTGGGCCTGGCCCCGGTGGAGTTCACCGGCGGCCCCGCCGTGAACGGCATCCGCTTGCGCGCGGCCCACTGGGAAAGCTCACCCGGCGGCCCGCCCCGGCTGGTGTTCGACTCCGAGCAGATCGAAGATATGGCCGCCGACTGCGTCATCGTATCCATCGGGCAGCGCCCCCACCTGGCGCGCCACGGCCTGGACGCCCAGCTCACCCTGGGGCCCGGGGACCGGCTGGCGGCCGACGACCGGGGCCGCACCGACCGGCCCGGCGTGTTCGTGGCCGGCGACGTGGTCACCGGCCCCTCCACCGTGGTGGACTCCATGGCCGGCGGGCGGCGGGCGGCCTACAGCATAATCGAGTACCTGGGCGATCCCGCGGCCGGGGAGCACTGGTACGGGCTCGCCGCCCGCGGGGTGGGCGACTACCCCCCCATCGGCGAGGACGTGCCCCAGCAGCCCCGCCAGGAGATGGCCCGCCGACAACCCAAGGTGCGGCGGCGCGACTTTGACGAGGTGGACCTGGGGCTGAGCCAGGCCCAGGCCCAGGCCGAGGCGACGCGCTGTTTGCAGTGCGGCGTGTGCTGCGAGTGCCAGGCCTGCGAGAGCGCCTGCGCCGACATCGGGGCCATAAACCACTTTGCCGTGGGCCGGCGCCACCAGTTGCGCGCCCCGGCGGTGATCGTAGCCGACCGGGCCGAGCTGCCCGACGGGGTGGAGCTGGGCGGCGACAACGTCTTCTGGGTGGAGGCGGATCACTACAGCGCCGACCTCATGGACGTGCTCATGGCCGGCGGCTCGGCGGCCGGCCAGGCCATGGCCCCGGCCGCCTCCCTGCGGGTGGAGTCGGTGGAGCCGGCCCCGGCCGCGGCCCCGGCCGGCGACCCCTCCCGCCTGGGCTTCTTCCTGTGCGCCTGCAACCAGACCATGGCCCCGGCCGAGACCCTGCAGGGCATCCTGCAGCGGGCCGCGGCCGTGCCCGAGGTGGCGCACTGCGAGCTTATCCCCTCGGCCTGCCACCCCGACGGCGCCGACCGGGTGGCCCGGGCGCTGGCCGAAAAAAACCTGGGCCGGGCCATCCTGGCCTCCTGCGCCTGCTGCCCCATCAACTTCGCCTGCATCTCCTGCAACGACCAGCGCACCCGGGTGCGCCGCCACTTGTTCGACCGCCGGGGCCTGGAGCGCAGCCGCTTTGAGCTGTGCAACCTGCGCGACCATATCAACGACGGCCGGCTGAGCCAGGACCAGGTCATGGAGCGGGCCATGGACCTGCTGCGGGCCGCCTTTATCCGCTCCCGCTACCTGGGGCCCTTGCGACGCGGCGACACCGAGCTGGGCAACCGCATCCTCATCCTCGGCGGCTCGGACATAGGGGTGAGCGCGGCGCGCAACCTGGCCGTCCAGGGCTTCAAGGTACGGCTGGTGCACCGCTGCGCCATCGCCGGCGAGGAGCTGCCCGAGGCGGTGGCCGCCCGCCCCCAGGCACGCGGCCTGGAGAAGTCCATCGTGCAGGTGGATACGCCGGTGGAGATCACCGGCATCAAGGGCAATATCGGCGACTTCACGGTGACCGCCAAGGCCGGCGGCAGGGGACGCCGCTGGAAGGCCGACCTGGTCTGCCTCACCGATGAAAACCTCATCCCGCTGACCATCTTCGCCGGCCGGGTGGGGCTCAAAAAGTTCTACCGCTACGACTTCGCCTTTTTCCACACCCCGCGCATGGGCATCTACCGGGTCATGCCCCGGACCCTGCAGCGGGTGGACGCCTTCCGGGCCGGGGCCGCCCTGGCCGGCGAGGTGGCCACCGCCGCGGCCAAGGCCTACCTCAACGACCATCAACTGAGCCCGGTGGTGGACCCCCTGCGCTGCCGGGGCTGCGGCCGCTGCGCCGAGATATGTCCCTTTGACGCGGCGGTGCTGCGAGAAAACGGCGACGGCACCTACACCGCCGAGGTGCTGCGCCACAACTGCGTGGGCTGCGGCGGCTGCGTGGGCCGCTGCCCGGTCACCGCCATGGACATACCCTTCTTCTCCAACCAAGTGCTGATGTCCATGGTGGCCGGCCGCTTGTCGAAAGAGCGCTGATATGTCTTCGCTGAACTTATGGGGTATCTGCTGCAACTGGAGTCCTTACGCCTGCTACAACGCGGCGGGCATGGCCAAGCGGGAGCTACCTCCCAACTTCCGGCTCATGCGGGTGATGTGCATCGGCCGCATCAACCAGGCCCTGATCCTGCGGGCCTTCGAGTACGGCGCCGACGGGGTGATCGTGCTGGAGTGCGTGGACGAGGACTGCCGCTACGGCCCCGGCCCCGAGGTGGGCCACACCAACGTGGCCCGGGTGCGGCGGCTGTTGCACTACCTGGGCATCGGCCAGGAGCGCTTGGTGGAAAAGAGCTTCGCGGCCGACGACATGGAAAAACTGGTGCAGTGCCTGTGGGACTTTTCCGAGGCCATCGAGGCCATCGGACCCAACCCGGCCAAACCGCGGCAGGAGCGCGAGGCGTCATGACCCTGGACAGCCCTGAAATCAAGCGCATCATCCAAGAGCGTTCCCTGTACATGTGCCTGGAGTGCGGCAAGTGCTCGGCCTCCTGCCCCCGCATGCTCACCGGCAAGGAGTACTCGCCCCGACTCATGGCCCACAAGCTCATGGTGGAGCCCGAGGACGAGGCCTTTATCGAGCACTCCCTGTGGGAATGCCTCACCTGCGGCCTGTGCGAGGAGCGTTGCCCTTCGGGGGTCGAGTACACCCAGCTCATGCTGGAGCTGCGTATCCACCTGGCCCAGGCCAAGGGGCTCATGGGCGAGCGGGCCCACGACGGGGCCCTGCACTCCTGGATGCGCATGATGACCAGTCCGGAGATGCGCCAGAACCGGCTGGAGTGGATCACCCCCGAGTTGCGGGTGACCGACCGCGGCGACACCGCCTTCTTCACCGGCTGCGCCCCCTACTTCGACATCTTCTTCGCCGGCATCGAGGTGGACACCCTGGCCATCGTCAAGGACAGCATCCGCCTGCTCAACTTCCTGGACATCACCCCGGTGGTGATGGGCGAGGAGCGCTGCTGCGGCCACGACCTGCTGTGGAGCGGGGACCAGGAGAATTTCGAGACCCTGTGCCGGCTCAACTACCAGGAGTTCCAGGCCGCCGGGGTGAAGCGGGTGGTGGTGAGTTGCCCGGAATGCTACCAGGTGCTGTCGGGCTACATGCCCCAGGTCATCGAGGGCTTCGACCTGGAGGTGATCCTGCTCATGGACCTGGTGGGCGAGCAGGTGCGCCAGGGCGGGGTGTCCTTCAAGCCCCTGGCGCGCCGAGTGACCTTCCAGGACCCCTGCCGCCTGGGCCGCATGGCCGACCACGTCCGGCAGCCCCGCTTCCTGCTGGAGCAGATTCCCCGGCTTACGCTGGGCGAGATGGCCAGCCACGGCCGCGGCTCGCTGTGCTGCGGCAACAGCGCCTTTGTCAACTGCGACGCCTACTCCAAACGCATCCAGGTGACCCGGCTCAAGGAGGCCGAGGCCACCGGCGCCGATATGCTGGTCACCGCCTGCCCCAAGTGCATGATCCACCTCTGTTGCGCCATGCGCGACCCGCACCAGGGGGAGCCGCTGGCCATGGAGGTGTGCGACTTGATCAGCCTGGTGGCCGAGCACATCCAGTGGGCCCAGAGCGAAAAACCACTGGCCGCCAGCCAATGACGGCCGCCGGACCTTTAACCGCGAGTTTTTCCCGCTAACCGAGGAAAACAACATGCCAGAGCAAGACGAGAAACCCCAGGCCCGCATAGGCGTCTACGTCTGCCACTGCGGACTCAACATCGCCGGGGTGGTGGACTGCGAGGCGGTGGCCGACTACGCCGCCGGCCTGGACCAGGTGGTGGTGGCCCGCCACGACGGCTACTGCTGCTCCGAGCCGGGCCAGAGTCTCATCAAGGCCGACATCGCCGAGTACGGCCTGGACCGGGTGGTGGTGGCCTCCTGCTCGCCGCGGCTGCACGAGCCCACCTTCCGCCAGTGCGTCTCCGACGCCGGGCTCAACCCCTACCTGGTGGAGATGGCCAACCTGCGCGAGCAGTGTTCCTGGGTGCACACCCACGACAACCAGGGAGCCACCGCCAAGGCCAAGGACCTGGTGCGCTCGGCCGTGGCCCGCACCCGGGGGCTCTACCTGCGCCACGAGACCCAGGTGCCCATCGAGCAGCGCACCCTGGTCATCGGTGGCGGGGTGGCCGGCATCCAGGCCGCCCTGGACCTGGCCGACAGCGGATACCAGGTGGTGCTGGTGGAAAAACAACCCAGCATCGGGGGAATCATGGCCCGGTTGGATAAAACCTATCCAACCATGGACTGCTCCATATGAATCCTCGGCCCTAAGATGGCGGATGCCGGTCGGCATCCCAACATAACCCTGCTGACCAACAGCGAAGTAACCAGCGCCAGCGGCTACGTGGGCAACTTCGAGGTACGGGTGGTCCAAAAGGCCCGCTTTGTGGACGAAAACACCTGCACCGCCTGCGGCGACTGCGTCAAGGTGTGCCCGGTGGTGGTGCCCGACGAGTTCAACCAGGGGCTCAGCTCCCGCCGGGCCATTTACCAGCCCTTTCCCCAGGCGGTGCCCTCGGCCTATGTCATCGACATCGAAAACTGCCTGGGACACGACCCCATCAAGTGCGGCAAGTGCATGGCCGAGTGCGACAAGAAGAGCATCGACTTCGACATGAGCGACCAGGAGCACGTCTTTAAAATCGGCACCATCGTGGTGGCCACCGGCATGGAGGTCTACGACCCCTCCGTGCTCGACGAATACGGCTACACCCGCCACGAAAACGTGCTCACCTCCATGGAGCTGGAACGGCTCATCAACGCCGGCGGACCCAGCCAGGGCGAGGTGATCCGCATGACCGACCGCAAGGTCCCCCGCTCGGTGGCCTTCATCCAGTGCGTGGGCTCGCGCTCCCTGCGCCGCGGCAACCCCTACTGCTCCAACATCTGCTGCATGAACACCATCAAGGCCACCCTGCAGCTCAAAGAACACTACCCGGATATCGAAATCAAGGTCTTCTATATCGACATCCGGGCCTTTGGCAAAGGCTTCGAGGAGATGTTCCGCCGCAGCCGTGGCCTGGGGGTGCGCTACATCCGGGGACTGCCCGGGGCCATCCAGGAAGACCCGGCCACCGGGGACCTCATCCTCACGGCGGAGAACACCGCCACCAACCAACTGGAGACCCACCGGGCCGAGATGGTGATCTTGAGCGTGGGGGTGCATCCGCCGGAGGAGATGAAGGTGGTGCAGGAGATGCTCACCCTGCAGCGCCACGCCGACGGCTTCTACCTGGAGGCCCATCCCAAGCTGGAGCCGGTGGACTCAGCCACCCGGGGCATATTCTTCGCCGGCTGCGCCGAGGGTCCCAAGGACATCAAGGAGGCGGTGACCCAGGCCTCGGCCGCCGCCGCCCGGGCCATACGCCTGATGAACCCCGGCAAGCTCACGGTGGAGGCCATCACCGCCGAGGTCGATAGCCACAAGTGCACCATCTGCGGCATCTGCGCCAAGGTCTGCCCCTACAACGCCATCGAGGTGGACAAACGCTCCGGGACGCCGGCCCATGTCAACAGCGCGGCCTGCGCCGGCTGCGGCACCTGCGCCGCCGAATGCCCGGCCGAGGCCATCACCATGCACCACTTCACCGATCGGCAGATAAACGGCCAGATCGACGCCCTGCTGGACAGCGACCCCATGGACCGCATCCTGGTGTTCGCCTGCAACTGGTGCTCCTACGCCGGGGCCGACTTCGCTGGGGTGAGCCGGCTGCAATACCCGGCCAACACCCGGCTCATCCGCACCATGTGCTCCGGCCGGGTGAGCCAAAAATTCGTGTGGCGGGCCTTTGAACAGGGCGCGCCGGTGGTGCTGGTCTCGGGTTGCCACATCGGCGACTGCCACTACATCAACGCCAACCACTGGACCGAAAAGCGCCTCAAGCGCATGTGGAAAAAGATGGAGAAGCTGGGGCTGCGGCCCGAGCGGCTGCAGTTGGAATGGATCAGCGCGGCCGAGGGGATTCGTTTCCAGGAGGTGATGGACAAGATGGAGCGCCTGCGCCGGGAGGTCACCCCCGACGAGGTGGCCAAGACCCAGCGCATTTTGGCCGCCCAAAGGGAAAAGGAGGCGGCCAAGGCCGCGGCCAAGGCGGCCAAGGCGGTCGCGGTTCCCGAAGACGCCCGCCCCAGCGCCTGACCCCAGGGCGAACCGCCGGCTGGTTATAAGTACTACGGTTGATATTCCCCTGGCGGGCCACCACCCGTCAGGGGTTTTTATATCGCCCGATCATCCCGGGCACGCCCGCATATTAGATTCCCAAAACGATACCACCGGCATTTTTTATCCCCGCCTGTCACCTGGCAACCAGTTGGGATCATTATGTCTTCACTTTGCGTGGCACACCGTTCACGCTTTGTCCCGCGTGAATCCACCGTATGTTGCCACTGCCAATTCATTTGCTCTATAATTATTTCGAGCTTGATAACTTGATTTAAACTGAGATATTTTATAGTCAGCCAGCTTTCCGTTGTCTGTATGTTTCCGGTGGAATTATACTAGCTAACCGCAGGAGTATTAGGAGTATTGGCATCAAGGATAATTGGGGGGCATCGAAACAAGAATACATGCAAACCGCTGTAATTCTTGCGTAAAGTGGATGGGTGCGCCGCGACACCCTGGCTAAGGAGGACTACATGCTTCTAAACAAAATAACACTATCGACCAAGATGATCGCCATACCTTTATGCGTGGCCATTATCATGGCCTCGATTTTCGTCTTCCTACTCCCCCACATCCACAGCCGCCTTTTCGAAGAAAAGCGTATCAAGACCCGCCAACTGGTGGAAGTGGCTGCGGCCTTGATTAACCATTACGTGGATTTGGAAAAAAAGGGCCTAATGAAGCCGGCGGAGGCCAAGGCCGCGGCCAAGGCGGCGATCAAAGCGCTGCGCTACGATGGCAAGGAATATTTTTGGATCAACAATTTCGAGCCCCGCATGGTGATGCACCCCTACAAGTCTTCCCTGGACGGCAAGCTCGTGGGCAAGTTCAAAGACGTCAACGGGGTATACCTCTTCAACGAGATGATCAAGGTGGCCAAGACCAAGGGCCAGGGGTTTGTGTCCTACCACTGGCACAAGCCCGGCCATGACGACGTCTTTCTCAAGATATCCTATGTCAAGGCCATCCCGGCCTGGGGCTGGATCGTGGGCAGCGGCATATACGTCGATGACGTGACCGAAGAGGTCAACCACATAATCTACGCCGTGGCCCTGGTGGTGGCGGTGATCTTCGTGCTGGTGGTAATCGTGAGTTGGCTCTTTGCCCGCTCGGTGAGCCGGCCGCTCACCCGGGCCATCAATGTCCTGGACGCCGGCTCGGTGGATATCCTGCATTCGGCCCGCAACATGAGTTCCTCGTCGCAGCAGTTGGCGGAATCCAACTCGCAGCAGGCCGCCTCCCTGGAAAAAACCGCCGCCTCCCTGGAAGAGCTGGCCAGCATGACCCACAACAACGCCGATAACGCCCGCCAGGCCGACAGCCTGATGACCGACACCCAAAAAGTGGTGACCAACGCCGAAAACTCCATGCAGCAGATGAACCAGTCCATGACCGCCATAAGCGACGCCAGCGACGAGGTGGGCAAGATCATCAAGACCATCGACGAAATCGCCTTCCAGACCAACCTGCTGGCCCTAAACGCCGCGGTGGAGGCCGCCCGGGCCGGCGAACACGGCGCCGGCTTCGCAGTAGTAGCCGACGAGGTCCGCTCCCTGGCCATGCGGGCGGCCGAGGCGGCCAAGAGCACCCAGGCACTCATTAAAAACACGTTGCAGCAGGTGAGCAAGGGTTCTGAGATCGTGCGGCGGACCAATACCGATTTCGCGGCGGTGGCCGAATCTTCCGGCAAGGTGGGCCAGTTGGTCAGCGATATCGCCACCTCCAGCTCCGAACAGTCCCAGGGCATCGACCAGATCAACCGGGCGGTCTCCGAGATGGATACAATGGTGCAATCCAACGCGGCCAACGCCGAAGAAACCGCTACCGAGGCTGAGCAGATGCGCTCCCAGGCCGAATTGATCAAGGAAGTGGTGGCCGAGTTGGTGGCCATATCCGGCGTCAGCCGCAAGACCAGGGGGTTAACCAAAAAGACGCCGTCTTTCGAGCAGCCGTCGGAGCATCCCACCGCCGAGGCTTTGCCGGGTCCCAGCAAGCACCAGCCGGCAGCACGTCCCCAAGTGTCCCCTCAAGAAGACATCGATGGGTTCAACGGCAACTTCGACGACTTCTAGCGCCGAAAAAATTTAAGACCTTTTTGGCCTAACCACCATTGACCGTTTGGTTGATGGTGGTTTTCTGTTAATATTGCAAACAATAACTACTTCAACCATAATATTGTGGCCAACTATAATATATACCGACCGGGATAATTAATGGACCAACCTACGATATCACGACGCGAAAAAAGTCGCCTCCTCGGTTGGCTGAAGACCACCCTGGAACCGTCACCAGAGGTCGTGAAAGAAGGCGGCCTTACCTACTGGCGCGAAAGAATCCTGCTGGCCCTGATCACGGTGGGCATGCTGGCGGGTATGATCATATACGTCACCTCGATGGTCCTGGTTTTCAAACATCATCTCTGGACCCTGGGGATCATAGACTCCGTCGCCTATGGCTGGTGTCTCCTGCTCTTTTTCACCCGCAAAAAACTTGCCTACACTGTCCGCGCCTGTATGAGCATCCCCTTGTTTTATCTCATCGGGGTCGCGGTGCTGTTCCAGGCGGGACCGGTGAGCGGGGGGCCGATCTGGCTCTTCGCCTTTGCCGTAATCGTCGGCGTGCTGTTGGGCGTACGCGCCACCATAGCCGCCCTGATGCTCAACGCGGTGACGCTCACGGTTTTCGGCGTACTGGTGGTTTACGGCTACTTTTCCTATATTCCCCCCACCTTGCTGAGCAACACCAAGTGGGCGGTGCTGGGGGTTAACTTCATCTTCCTCAATTCCCTGGCCGCCATCTCGGTGGCCCTGCTGCTACGGGGACTGGACCAGGCGCTGAGCAAAGAAAAGGTGATGATCCAGCGGCTGCACGAGCAGAAGAACCGCCTGGGCGAGGCCTACCAAAACCTGGAGCGTGAGGCGGCCGATCGCCGGCGGGCCGAGCTGGCCCGGCAACGCAGCGACGAGAGGTTCCGCCGTTCCTTTGAGAACTCGGCCATCGGCATGGTCATGACCGACTGCCGGGGTTGTTTCCTGGAGGCCAACGCCCACTTCTGTTGGATGGTGGGATACACCTCCGACGAGCTACTGGACATGTCTATGGCCGAGATCACCCATCCCGACGACCAGGCCATGTGCCAGGACGCCATGAACAAGGTGCTCAGCGGCAAGCTGTCCTCGGTGCGTTTCGAGCAGCGCTACCGCCACCGCGACGGACGCCTGCTCTGGGCCTCGGTGAGCTCCTCCCTGCTGGACCACGATCACCAGGGCAAGCCGCTGTGCATCAGCCACATCCAGGACATCACCGAGCGCAAGATGGCCGACGACGCCTTGCGCGAGTCAGAACAGTGCTACCAGGACCTCTTCAACAGCATAACCGACATCATCTTCACCCATGACATGGAGGGACGCCTGCTTACCATCAACCAGGCGGGCATCGACACCCTGGGCTATCCCCGGGACCATCTCGTGGGCAAGCCCATCAAGACGTTCATCCTGCCCAGCTACCACGAGAAATTCTATTCCCACTACATGACCGGCATCGAAGCCAACGGGCACGTTTCCGGCACCACCTCCTTTGTCAACCGCGACG
>JAMOVV010000179.1 GCA_027067385.1 Desulfarculaceae bacterium | reverse complement strand
AAGGGTCTTAAGATTCGCACCCCGGGCGGCATGCAGACCGGCTATATCAAGGCGCTGGGGGCCGAGCCGGTGTTCATGCCCCTGGGCGACGTGTACCTGGCCATGGAGACCGGCACCATCGACGGCTTGGTCACCTGTCCTCCCCTGGTGCTGGCCTTCAAGCTCTTCGAGGTGGCCAAGTACGGGGTGAAGGCCACCTTCGGCTGCGTGTCCGAGGGCGTGATCATGAACCAGAAGTCCTGGGACAACACGCCGCCGGACCTGCAGAAGATCATCTTGGAGGTGGTGAGCAATCCCTTTGCCACCACCCACAGCCTGGACAAGAAGACCTACGCCACCATGATCAAAGAGATCAAGGCCAAGGGCGTGAAGATCTACGACCTGCCGGCCAAGGAGCAGGAGCGCTGGTTCAGCCGGTTCCAGGACTACACCCGCAAGTGGGTGGCCGAGCTGGAGAAGCAGGGCAAGAAGGCCAAGGAGGCGGTGATCATGTACGGTAAGATCGCCGAGTCCCACGGCACCACCTGCCCGGCCATTCCACCGGAGTGGCACACCACCAAGAAGAAGTAAGCATACCAACCAAAAGGGGACCGGCGGGAACATGACCACTTACCAAGCCATCCGAAACGCCGTACGTAAGCTGACGCGGAGCCTGACCTACCTGGGCATGTTCCTGCTGGTCCCCATGATGTTGCTCACCACCGCCGAGGTGGTGGCCCGGGGCGTGTGGGACCGTCCCATCCCCGGCACCCTGGAGGTATCGAGCTACTTGTTGGCCATCTTCCTTTTGCTGGGCATCGCCTACACCCAGCAGGTCAAGGGCCACGTGCGGGTGACCATGCTCACCAGCCGTCTGCCCGACACCGCCCGCGAGGTGCTCTACATCTGCACCACCGGGCTCACTCTTTTCATCGTGGTCATTCTCTGCTGGCAGGGCTGGCAGGTGGGCATCGAGGAGACCACGGTGAGCGACATGTTGCGCATACCCCAGCGGCCTTTCCGCCTGCTGGTTTCGCTGGGAGCCGGGCTCTTGGCCTTGGAGTTGATCTTGGACATGGTGGACGCGGCCTTGCGCATTGCGAGGCGACAATGATCGATCCGGTAACCGTCGGCATCATCGGCACGGTGGTGGTGTTTTTGCTGTTGTTTTTGGGTATGCCCATCGCCTTTGCCCTCATGCTGGTGGGCTTCGGGGGCATATCCTATCTCTCGTCAGTGGACGCGGCCCTGCCGGCGGTGGCCTCCACCGTGTGGGAGGTGGCCTCGTTCTATCCCTACACGGTGATCCCGCTGTTTATCGTCATGGGCGGCTTTGCCGGCAGCTCGGGCATCACCCGGGAGCTCTACACCACCTTTGATCTCTGGATGCGCCGCCTGCCCGGCGGCCTGGCCATCGCCACCATCGGGGCCTGCGGCGGCTTTGCCGCGGTGAGCGGCTCCTCGGTTGCCACCGCCGCCACCATGGGCACCGTGGCCCTGCCGGAGATGAAGCGTTTCAACTACGACGACCGCCTGGCCACCGGCAGCGTGGCCGCCGGCGGCACCCTGGGGTTCTTGATCCCGCCATCCATCGGCTTCGTGGTCTACGGCATGCTCACCGAGCAGTCCATCGGCAAGCTCCTGGTGGCCGGCATGCTGCCGGGGGTGCTGCTCACCGCCGGCTACATCGCGGTGGCGGTGCTCTGGGTCAAGCTGCGGCCGGCCATGGCCCCGGCCAGTCCCGAGCCGGTTAGCTGGTCCCAGCGCTTCACCGCCCTTAGGGGGGTCTGGGAGCCCCTGGCCCTGTTCCTGCTGGTGATGGGCGGCATCTACCTGGGGCTCTTCACGCCCACCGAGGCCGGCGCGGTGGGGGCCACGGTGCTTTTCCTGGTGGCCCTTCTCAAGCGCCGGCTCACCTGGTCGGCCCTGGTGGAGGCCCTGTTGGAGTCGGTGCGCATCTCGGTGATGGTGCTGATCCTGGTGGCCGGGGCCAACGTGTTCAGCACCTTTTTGGCCCTGTCGACCATACCCATGCAGGTGGCCAGTTGGGCCGCCGGCCTGGCGGTCTCCAAGTACGTGGTGCTCTTGGTGATCATCCTTATATACCTCTTCCTGGGCTGCTTCTTGGACGCCATCAGCATGATGGTGCTCACCATGCCGGTGATCTTTCCCATCGTGCAGGCCCTGCACTTCGACCCCATCTGGTTCGGGGTCATCGCGGTGCTGATGATGGAGGCCGGGCTCATCACGCCGCCCATGGGGCTCAACATCTTCACCGTGGCCGGGGTGGCCAAGGGCGTCTCGGTGGAGACCATTTTCCGCGGGGTGGCCCCTTTCCTGGCCGCCGTGTTCCTGGTGGTGTTTTTCATCACCGTGTTTCCCGGCATCGCCTTGATGCTGCCGCGCATGATGCTCAACTGATCACTGGCCGGCGGGGTTGGTTTGATGGAGCTGGTGTTTTGGTTAAACGGTAGCGAGGCCCGGGCCGAGGAGGTGCCGGGACACTGGAGCCTGCTGGAGCTGTTGCGGGATCGCTTCGGCCTGCTGGGCACCAAGCAGGGTTGCGGGGTGGGCGAGTGCGGGGCCTGTAGCGTCCTGCTGGAGGGCCAGGTGGTCAACTCCTGCCTCACCCCGGCCTGGCGGGCCCACGGCCGCCGGGTCACCACCATCGAGGGCCTGGCCGCCGGCGGCCGGCCGCATCCCCTGCAAGAGGCCTTCGTGGCCGCCGGCGCGGTGCAGTGCGGCTTCTGCACCCCGGGCATGATCATGGCCGCCAGCGACCTGCTGGCCCACAACCCCGACCCGGACCAGGAGCAGGTCGCCGGGGCCCTGGCCGGCAACCTCTGCCGCTGCACCGGCTACCACGACGTGGTCCGGGCGGTGCGTAAGGCGGCGCGCCAGATGGTCGAGGACGGCTCATGAGCCAGGTCGCCCTGCCCCAAGACCTCGACCAGGCCCTGGCCGCCCTGGCCGCGCCGGGCGCGCGGGCGGTGGCCGGCGGCACCGACCTGATGATCGCCCTGGCCCGGGCCCGCCGCGAGGGCGACGAGCTGCCGGCCACCCTGGTGGAGCTGAGCCGGGTGGCCGAGCTGGAGCGCCTGGAGCCGCAGGGCCGGCCGCCGCTGGTGGGGGCCGGGGTAACCTTTCGCCGCCTGGCCCAAGACCCCGAGCTGCGGCGCCGCTACCCCATCCTGTCCCAGGCGGCGGCCACGGTAGGCTCGGTGCAGGTGCGCTCCACCGCCACCATCGGCGGCAACGTGGCCAACGCCTCGCCGGCGGCCGACGGGGTGAGCGCCCTGGTGGCCCTGGAGGCGCGGGCGGTGGTGGCCGGACCGGCCGGGATTCGCCGGCCCCTGGTGAGCGAGCTGATAACCGGACCCTACACCACTTCTTTAGAACCCGGCGAGCTCATCACCGGCTTTGAGCTAGACGAGCTGGAGCCGGCCACCGGCCAGGTATTTGCCAAGGTGGGCCGCCGCCGGGCGGTGGCCGTTTCACGGCTAAACCTAGCGGTGGTGCTCGATGCCGAACTGGCCGATCCCCGGCTGGTGCTGGGCTCCTGCTTCCCCACCCCGCGGCGGCTGGGCCGGGCCGAGGAGCTGCTCACCGGCGGCGATCCGGGACCGGGGCTGTGGCAGGCGGCCGGGCGGGCGGCGGCGGCGGCCTTTGCCGAGGCCAGCGGCGGACGCGCCTCGGCGGTCTACAAAGTGCCGGCCATAAAGCGGGTGGCCGCCCGCGCCCTGGCCGACGCCTGGCAGGCGGTGGGAGAGCGATCATGAGCCTGGGAAGCAGCCTCCAGCGCGTAGGGGCCATGGCGCGGGCCCAGGGCGAGACCCGCTTCGGGGCCGACCTGGGCAAGCCCGGCGACCTCTTCTTGGCCTGCGTGCGGGCCGAGTCCGCCCCGGCGCGCATCCGGGCCATAGACCTCGCCCCGGCCCTGGCCATAGACGGCGTGGTGCGGGTCTTCACCGCCGACGACATCCCCGGCAGCAACCGGCTGGGCATCATCGCGGTGAGCAAGGACCACGAGTTCCTGGCCCGCCAGGTGGTGCGCCAGCCCTACCAGGCCGTGGCCCTGGTGGCGGCCGAGACCGCCGCGGCGGCCCTGGCCGGGGCCCGGGCGGTGCGCCTGGAGCTTACGCCCCTGCCCGGGGTCTACCACCCCGCCGAGGCCCTGGCCGAGGGCGCGCCCCTGGTGCACCCCCAGCGCGAGGCGGGCAACCTGCTGGCCAGCCGGCACATCGTCAAGGGCGACGTCACCGCCGCCCTGGCCGAGTCGGCGGTGGTGGTGGAGGCCATCTACACCACCAGCCGGCTGGAGCACGCCGCCCTGGAGCCCGAGGGCGGGCGAGCCGAATACATTGACGGCCGGGTGGTCGTCTGGGCCAGCACCCAGAACCCCCACTACGACCAAGCCGACCTGGCCCTTTTCCTGGGGGTGGAACCGGAGCAGGTGCGGGTGGTGCAGGCCGAAACCGGCGGCGGCTTTGGCGGCAAGCTGGACCTTAGCGTGCAGCCCTTCTTGGCCCTGGCCGCCTGGCACCTGCGGCGTCCGGTGCGCCTGGTCTATTCCCGCCAGGAGTCCATGGCCGCCACGGCCAAGCGGCATCCCTTTGTCATGCGCTACACCACCGGGGCCGACGAGCGCGGCCGGATCACCGCGGTGAAGGCCGACTTGCTGGCCGACACCGGGGCCTATGCCTCCTACGGCCTGGCGGTGACCATGCGCGCGGCGGTGCACGCCACCGGCCCCTACCTGGTGCCCAACCTCGAGGTGACCTGCCGCATGGCCTACACCCACACCCAGTTCTGCGGGGCCATGCGGGGTTTTGGGGTGCCCCAGGTGGCCCTGGCCCACGAGGGCCAGGTGGACGCCCTGGCCCGCCGCCTGAGTCTGGACCCCCTGGAGATTCGGCTGGTCAACGCCCTGGGGCCGGGCCAGGCCACGGCCACCGGCCAGGTGCTGGGCAGCTCGGTGGGGCTTAGGGCCTGCCTGGAAAAGATTGGTCCCATCTACCGTGAGTGGCAAAAGCGACCGCCGGCCCAAGGACGCTGGCGCAGCGGCCTGGGCCTGGGGACCATGTTCTACGGCATCGGCAACACCGGAGTGTCCAACCCCGCCGGGGCCGCGTTGGAGTGGCGGCCCGACGGCCGGCTCATCCTCTACACCGGCGCGGCCGAGATCGGCCAGGGCTCTGACACCATCCTCACCCAACTGGCGGCCCAGCGGCTGGGGGTGGACCCCGGGCTCATCGACCTGTGCCGGGGCGACACCGACCGCACCACCAGCGCCGGGGCCACCTCGGCCAGCCGGCAGACCTATATCTCGGGCAACGCGGTGCTGAACGCCGCCGAAAACCTCGAGACCCTGGTGCTGGACGCCGCGGCCGAGATGCTCGACGCGCCGCGCCAGGACCTGCGCCTGGCCGGCGATTTGGTCACCGGCGCTCCCGGCGGCGAGGTGCCGGTGCGCCAGGTGGTGCGCCGCCTGTCCCGGGACCGCGGCCCGGTGAAGGCCTCCGGCCGCTTCGATCCCGACTTCACCGCCCTGGACCCGGACACCGGTCAGGGCCGGCCCTACGCCACCTATGCCTTTGGGGCCCAGTGCGCCCGGGTGCGGGTGGACACCGACAGCGGCATGGTCCAGGTACGCGAGGTGGCCGCGGCCCACGACGTGGGCCGGGCGGTGAACCGCCGCGCGGTGCTGGGCCAGATCACCGGCGGGGTGGTGATGGGCCTGGGCATGGCCCTGATGGAGGAGTACGAACCCGGCGCCGGCGACAACCTGCACAGCTATCACATGCCCACCGCCGCCGACGCGCCGCGCATCACCCCCATGATCGTCCAGGAGCCGGAGGACAGCGGTCCCTACGGGGCCAAGGGGGTGGGCGAGCCGGCGCTGATCCCCACCGCGCCGGCGGTGGCCGCCGCGGTGGGTGACGCCCTGGGCCGGCCCATGCGCCACTTGCCGATCAACCTGGAGCGGGTGATGGCCGCCCTTACCCCAGAACGAGAGTAGCCAGGCATGAAGATAGACCCGGAGGTTTGCAACGGCTGCGGCCTGTGCGCCAAGGACTGCCCGGTGTCGGTGGTGACCATGGCCGACAAGAAGGCCCACATCGCGGACGGCTGCGTGGAGTGCCGCACCTGCCTGCGGGTGTGCCCGGTGGGGGCGGTGATCGACGAGGTGGTGGAGGTGCCCGGCGCCCTGGTCTGCGACCGCTGCCCGGTGGGCTGCGCCATCGGGCCGGAGCGCACCGGGGCCTGCGGCCGCTTTGTCAACGCCGGCGGCGAGCTGAAGCGCACTCGCCCCCTGCTCACCTACGACCAGGTGGCCGGCGGCCTGCAGCCCGAGCCCGAGGAGCTCATCCGGCGGCCCTGGATAACCGCCATCGGGGCCGGCGGCACTTACCCCGACTACATCCCGGCCCCCTACATCGTGGCCGACAAGCGCGACGGAGTGGATGTGGTCACCGTGGTCACCGAGGCCCCCCTGAGCTACTCGGGGCTCAAGCTGAAGATCGACACCGACCTGGAGGTGGGACCCGAGGGCGCCCCGGTGCGCCTAGAGGGCCGGGTGGTGGGCATGGTGGAGACCGAGGAGTACGGCTCCAAGATACTGGCCATCGGCGGGGTGAACCGTCTCACCGGCAAGAGCGGCTTTGCCGCCGCCCGGGCGGTGGCCGCCCTGGCCAACCGCGAGGCCCTCACCCTCAAGGTGCGCGGCGGGGCCCGGCTGGAGGTGGCCGTGGGCCGGCCGCCGGTGATCAACGGACAGACGGTGGAGAGAATGCGGGTGGGTTGCGGCTCGGCCAGCGCCGGGCTCTTCGCGCCCTTCTTCGCCCGGGCCGCCGACGAGGTGATCGTCCTGGACCACCACATCACCAGCCTGTTCACCCACCACGCCGCCGGCCGCCACCTGGGGCTCAAGCCCTCGGGCCTGGAGCTCACCTTCCAGCGCTCCACCCCGGGACGCTACTTCGGCACCACCGGCCACGGCTGGGGCGGCACCGACGTGGAGGACCCCCTGGCCGTGGTGGCCGCGGTGGACACCTCCCTCACCCGGCCCGGCAGCACCCTGCTGATCACCGAGACCACCGGGGTGCAGGCGGCCATGTACCGCCTGGACCAGCGCGGGGTCTTCCAGCCCATGGAGCTCACCCCGGCCGCGGCCCAGGCGGTGGCGGCCATCGCCGAGTCCTGCCAGGAGTCGCGGGTCTCGGCGGTCTACGTCGGCGGGGTGGGCGGCTCGGCCCGGGCCGGGGTGACCCGCTATCCCCTGCGCCTCACCCGGGCGGTGCACGCCGCCACCGCCCATCTCACCTGCGGCGGCGCCCCGGTCTTCGTGCTGCCCGGCGGCGGCATCACCTTCTACGTGGACGTGGAGCAGGTGGCCCACGGCGCCTTCACCTGGGTGCCCACCCCGGCCACGGTGGCCCCCATCGAGTACACCATGCGCCTGGACGACTACCGGGCCATGGGCGGTCACGTGGAGGCGGTCAAGCCGTTTAAGACCCTGGAGCCGGTGCCATGGAGCCCGTCCAAGTCCTGAGCCACGAGCTGGTGCTGGTGGACTGGGGCCCCACGACCATGACCATCAGCGCCTGGGCCGGCGGCCGGCCCCGGCCGGTGATGGCCGCCCAGGCCGCCCGCCTGGCCCTGCACAACCTGGCGGTGCTGGCCGATTTTCAACAATACCTCAAGCGCCGCTCGTGGGAGCTGGACCCGGCCAAGGACCTGCCGCCGGTGGTGGCCGGCGCCTTGGCCGCGGCCCGGGCCGTCGACGGCGCGCTCACCCCCCTGGCCGCGGTGGCCGGAGCCGGGGCCGACCAGGCGGCCGAGGCCGCCGCCTCCCTGGGGGCCGACAGGGTGATCGTGAACAACGGCGGCGACATCGCCCTGCGCCTGGCGGCCGGGACCTCGGCCCGGGTGGGCCTGGCCGAGCCGGGGCCGGCGGACCGTCCCCTGGCCGCCGCGCTTAGCGTGCGCCCCGGCGACGGCGTGGGCGGGGTGGCCTCCAGCGGCTGGCAGGGGCGCAGCCTTTCGGCCGGGGTGGCCGACCTGGTGAGCGTGTGGGCCGCCGACGCGGCCACCGCCGACGCGGCGGCCACCTGGATCGCCTCCGGCGCGGTTAGCGATGACCAGGCGGTGCTCAAGCGGCCGGCCGCCACGGTGGACCCGGCCAGCGACCTGGGCCACCGGCTGGTTACCTGCCGGGTGGGCCGCCTGGCCCGGGGCCCCCGGCTAAAGGCCCTGGGCGCGGCCATGGCGACGGCCCGCCCCCTGTTTGAGACCGGGGTCATTACGGGATGCTTTATCCGGGTGCAGGGCGAGAGCGCCTGGCTGGACCGGGCCGGCCGCCTGGAGCTCGCCTAGCCGTCGGGCCCCACGATCCGGCGACGGCGGCGGGCCAGGTCGACCCGGCAGCCGGGGCACATGGCCAGGCTGATGCGGTCGATGCGCTCCAGGGTCTCGGAAAAGCTCATGAGGCAGCCGGCGGCCCGGCAGTGGGTGAGCCCCAGCAGGTGGGCTGTCTCGTGCAGGGCCACCTTGGCCAGGCGCTCCAGCATCACCTCGCGCGGGACCCCCGCCGCACCCCGGCCGCCGCCCAGCCGGGCCAGCGAAACCACCGCCGCCCTTCCCCCCACCTGGGCCTCGCCAAAGACGTAATCCAAAAACGGCAGGCAGAGGTCCACCGCGGTGACCCCCAAGCGAAAGGGCGCGCCCACGCCCTTGGCCAACTCCTCCAGCACCACCCGGGCGTCGTACTGGCCGCGGTTGGCCACCAGGGCCTCCTCGGGATCGGGCCGGGGCTCTCCCACCCGGGCGGCCAGGCCCAACAGGGCTTGCAGGTTGCCGGCCACCACGTGGGCCGCCGTGAGGTTCACCCGCCCCAGGGGGACCACTTCCACCCGGGGGCCGGGCTGCGTAAGGCGCGGCGGGTCCCGGTCATCCGGGGTCACCGACGCCCCCCACCCGGCCGGGTTATCCCCGCCCGGTTCAGCTTGCGCCGCAGGGTGGAGCGGTCGATGCCCAGCTCGGCCGCGGCGCGGGTGAGGTTCCAGTCGTGGGCCTCCAGGGTCTGCTGGATGTGGGCCAACTCGGCCTCGGCCAGGGAGCGGGGGAGGGCGGTGGCCGGGGCGGTCGTGCCCAGGAAACTCAGCTCGGCCAGGCCGATGCGGTCGCCGCGGGCCACGATCACCGCCCGCTCGATCACGTTGCGCAGCTCGCGCACGTTGCCCGGCCACGGGTGGGCCAAGAGCACCCGCCGCGCCTGGTCGTCCAGCTCCGGCCGGACCTTGCCGGCCTCGCGGGCGTAGAGGTCCAGGAAATGCTCGGCCAGGGGCAGGATATCCTCGCTGCGCTGGGCCAGGGGGGCGATGGGGATGGAGATGACGTGGATGCGGTAGTAGAAGTCTTGCCGGAAGCGCTCGGCGGCGATGAGCTGGGGCAGGTCGCGGTGGGTGGCGCAGATGAGCCGGAAGTCGCTGGTGAGGGTGGCCGTGCCGCCCACCCGCTGGAACTGCTTGGTCTCCAGCACCCGCAGCAGGTCCAGCTGCATCTTGGTCGATATCTCGCCGACCTCGTCCAAGAACAGGGTGCCGCCGTCGGCCATCTCCAGGCGGCCCCGCCGGGCCCTGACCGCGCCGGTGAAGGCCCCGCGCTCGTGGCCGAAGAGCTCGCTCTCCAGTAGGTTTTCGGCCAGGGCCCCGCAGTTGATGGTGACAAAGGGCGCGAATCCTCGCTCGCTGCGGTTGTGGATGGCCCGGGCCACCAGCTCCTTGCCGGTGCCGGTCTGGCCGGTGATGAGCACCGGGGCGTCGGTGGCGGCCACGTCCTCGATGAGGGAGAAGACCTCCAGCATGGCCGGCGAGCGCCCCACCAGGTCCTCGAACCCGGCGCACTCGCCCTCGGACAGCCGCCGGCGCAGGGCCAGGTTCTCTTGCAGCAGCCGCCGCTGACCGCCCACCTTTTCCAGCAGCAGCATCAGGTGCTCCGGGTCAAAGGGCTTGAGCAGGTAATCGCTGGCCCCGGCCTTCATGGCCCGCACCGCCGACTCGATGGAGCCGTAGGCGGTGATGATGATCACCATGGTCTCCGGGTAGAGCCGGCGCACCTGTTCCAGCAAGGCTAGGCCGTCCATGCCCGGCATCTTGACGTCCACCAGGGCCAGCTCGTAAAGGTGCCGCTCCATGAGCCCCAGGGCCTCCTCCCCGCTGGCGGCCGCGGCCACCTGGTAACCGGCCTTTTGCAGCCAGGCGGTTATGGACTCCCGCATGGCCAACTCGTCGTCCACCACCAGTATGCTCAGTTGCCGCTCCATGATTGACCGCCTCGTTTCAGGTCTGGGCCTGGGAGGGACGGGGCAGGATTACCCGGAAGGTGGCCCCCTGCCCCGGTTGGCTGGAGACCTCCACTAAACCCTTGTGCTGGCGCAATATGCCGTAGACCATGCTCAGCCCCAGCCCCACCCCGCTGCCGTCGGCCTTGGTGGAAAAAAAGGGCTCGAAGATGTTGGGCAGGTCCTCGGCCGAGATGCCCGCGCCGCTGTCGCTAAACTCCAACCACACCGTGTCCTGCTCCTGGTCCACCCCGCCGGTGATCACCAGTTCGCCGCCCTGCTCCATGGCCTCCATGGCGTTGAAGATGAGGTTGAGCACCACCTGCTGCAGTTGCGACTGGTCGCCCCAGACCATCAGCCCCTCCGGCGGCAGGTCCACCTTCAGCTCGATGTTGGACAACTGCATGCGGTGGTCGGTGAGCTGGATGGCCACCTGGATCACGTCGGCCAGGTTCACCAGGCGCGAGAGCTTGCTGTTCTGGCGGGCGAAGGAGAGCAGGTTGCCCACGATGTGGCTGCAGCGCTGCACCTCGTCGGCGCAGATGCCCAGGTAGCGGTCGTAGTCGGCCAGGTCGGCGGCGCTGGTCTGGCCCTCGGCCAGGCCCTTCTTGATGAACTTAACGAAGTTGAGAATGCTGGCGATGGGGTTGTTGATCTCGTGGGCCACCGAGGCCACCAGCTTGCCCAGGGCGATGAGCTTGTCCTCCTGCACCAGGCGGGCCAGGTCGGCCTTGATGGCCTCGGCCCGGTGCTCCACCCGGCGGGTGAGGTCGTCGGTGATGTCTTGCAAAATCTCCAGCACGTGCACCAACTCGCCGCTGCGGTTGAACAGGGGATAGGTGGATACGTAGCAGTAGTGGCTGCTGCCGTCGGATTGGCGGTGTTCGTGGATGGCGTGGGCGCTCTTGCCGGTGGCCAGGGTGGACTTCATGGGACAGGGGGTGTCGGGGCTGTCGCAGGAGGTCACCGCCTGGTGGGTCACCTGGAAGCAGAAGCGCCCCAGGGCCTCGTCCTGGGTCAGCCCGGCGGCGCGCAGGGCCGCCTGGTTGATGCGCAGGATGTGGTAGTCGGGGTCCAACACCATCACCCCTTCGCTGGTGGCGTTGATCAGGGCCTGGGAAAAGGAGCGCACCAGGCTCACCTCTTCGCGCTTCTCCTCCAGTTGTTGGTAGATGGCCACCATGTCGTGGAACAGGCGGCTGGCGGTGTGGCCTATGATCCCCACCGATTCGGGCTTGCTGGCCGCCAGGTTGGCCAGCAGCTCGTCGTCGTCGGTGAGCTCGATCACCAGGTCCAGGTCTTCCAGCTCGAAGAGGCGGGCGCAGTCGTCGGTGGTGTAGATGCCCTGGTCGCGGGCGTAGTGGATGCCCGGGGCCTCGGGGTTGAGATCGGCCACCCCCACGATCTCGGCCGAGAGGCGCTTGAAGGTGCGCGAGCGGATCATGTTGAGCATCGACATACAGCGCCGGCCGCCGCCGATTACCGCTATCTTCAACTTGGCGCGCCGGGCCTGGTCTTGGGTAGGCATAATCCCTCACCCCGCCGAGGACAACAATTCCGCACTACCTATAGGTATATTATGGCACAAATCGCCGCCGCGCGTCGGCCGGGCGGTTGCGGCGCTTCGCCGCCGGGAGGGAGGCGGCCGGTAGGCGCCGCCGGCTAAACCCCGGGGATGGGCTTGTAAAAAAAGGTGAGGTAGATATAAAGCATCGCCGCGTTCTTGACCATGACCATCACCATCAAGGTGAGGCACAGGGTGATCTTTTGGCCGGGGGCCAGGCGGCTGTCGCGAACCGGGCGCAGCAGCAGCGGCAGCAGCAGCCAGCCGGCGGCCAGCAGGGTGAGCGCTTGCAGCACCCAGGAGGCCCAATGGTTGGTGAGCAGCGGCAGGTAGAATCCCAGGACCATCACCCCCACGATCTGGACCCAGGCGGCGCTCACCTCCACCAGGACCACGGCGATGTAGCCCCGCATGAAGCCAACTTTTATCCCTGCCAGGCGGCGGGCGGCCCAAACCAAGAGCGGCGCCACCACCATGCTGGTGATCACCGAGGCCACCAGGCTGTTGACCATCAGTATGGCCATCTCTTTCATCATGCTCTCTCCTGGCTGCCACCGCCGCCGGGGGCGCTCACCAGCCGGTTACCAGCAGGCGCCTGGCCGCCGCCAAGCCGCAATGCTGGTATTTATCATAGGCCGCCGCGGCCCGCTCGCGCACCGCCGGGCCGACGCCGCCGCGCCGCCAGCCCTCAATGGCCGCGTGCAGGGTGTAGGCCTCCGGGGCCATGAGCCCGGTGGTCCACAACAGGGGGTGGGCCGACGCCGCCCGCAAGGGACCGGCGAAAAACCGCCGGGCCGCGCAGGCCAGGACGATCACCCGGCGCACACCGGGCCGGGGACGCGCCGCCGGGCGGGGCGGGGCGAAATCCATCAGCCCATTATGCCCCAGGTAGACCACCAAGTGGGGATTTTGCCGGTCCAGGCCGGCGGCCGGCGGCCAGGGCTTTAAGGCCCGCACCGGCGGGGGTGGGCTGCCGGCGGCGGTGGCCAGGAAGTCGCCGATGGCCCGCTGGATGAACCGGCCGCGGTAGGCGCGGGCCAGCAGGTAGAGCGCCTGGCGGCGATGCCTAAACAGGCACACCTCCAGCACCGGCCCGGTCGAGGGCCTGGTGCAACCCACCAGGCGCCAATTCTTGCTGCGCCGGAAAAAACTCTTGAGGCCGTAGCGCGCGCCCCAGTAGAGGTTGGTCGCCGGCCGGTCGCCGTTGCCCAGGGCCGCCGGCACCGGCACGATGTTCTGGTGCTGGTTGTCGGCCAGGGCCAGGTAGACATCCACCCAGCGGGCCCGGGCCGCCGCCGGGGCCGGGGACCCCAGGGCCGCGGCCAGCAGCACCACCACCGCCAGGCGCGGCCAGGGCTGGCGGTGGACCCTCATGGCAACGAGTCCACCACGAGCTCGTGGGTGCGCCGGGCATCGATGATCACCAGGTTCCGCAGCCCGGCCGGGGACCGGGGCGCCTGGCTTACGCTCCACAGCACCCGGTAGAGCCCCGGCTCCAACCACAGCTCGGGCCGGCCGCCGGCGGCCACCGGCACCACCGCCGCCCGGTAGCGCGGCCGCGGCGCGGCGGCCGGGTCCCGGCGGGGGTCCTCCAGGCCCACGCCGGCCACGTTGGGGCCCGACTCCCGCGGGACCTTGGTAAGGGCCCGCACCCGCAGGCGGCCGGCGGGCAGGCGTCGGCCCGGCCCCGGCAGCAGACGCAGCCGGCCGGCCGTAAAGCGGACCCGCCGCTTCACCACGGCCCCGGCGCCGGCCAGGTTCAGGCGGAACCGGCGCACCGGCCGGTCGGCGATGAGCAGGCTGGTCACCACCACTTGGTACCAGCCGGCGTTTAACCATAGCTTGACTTCTTGGCCGGCCGGGACCCGGCCGCAGGCCACCACCGGCCCGGCGGTGGACTCCCGCACCTGGTAGGCAAAGTCCGCCGGCCGCCCATTCACCCAGGACTCCAGCACCAATTGGTCTTGGCCGGCGGCCGCCGGGACCACCCAGAGCACCAGCGCCGTCAGTACCGCCAGCCGGGTCCACCATCTGCAACCCATAACGCTACCCCCGTGGGTTTGATCCTCCCCCCGGTTCCAACGCCGGCCGGAGGGCCTATTGCTCAGACGGCGGCGGCGGCGCTATCTTGCCGGCGCGCCGGACCCACCTTAGCCGCGGGCCCCAGACAAAAAAAACCGGCCGCGCCACAGACGGCGGGCCGGGATGATGGCCGGGGGCGCCAGGCCCCGTGGTTAGCTGTCTTCAGCCTGCTCCACGATGGTCTTGAAGCGCCGGGTCTCGGTGAACTTGCGCTGGGACGCGGCGGTGGCGTCCTCCGGGGTGAGGTGAATCTCGCCGCACTCGGGGCAGGCCAGCTCCACGTTTTCATCCAGGGCGCGGGCCTTGATCTCGTCCACGGTCATGTGGTCCACCGCCCCGCACTTGGTATCGGCCCGCTGCACCCTAACCTGCCTGCGATTCTTCTTGTCGTCCACTTAAAGCCTCCTGCCGGCGGTGCCGGTCCGTCGCCGGCCCCGCACGTGATCAGCCCTATCTATACTATACCGGCCGGCGGCCGCTATTACGCCTTGGCCAGCAAGTTGCCGGCGGCGTCGAAGACCGCCACCTCCACCACGCGACCGCCGTCCAGGCGGTGAGTCGCGCAGCTCAGTCACGGGTCGTAGCAGCGGATGGCCATCTCCACCTTGTTCAAGGCCTCCGCGGTCACCTGGCCGCCGTTGATCACCGCCTCGGCCGCGGCCCGCACGCTCATGTTCATGGGCGCCAGGTTGTGGGTGGTGCCCACGATCATGTTGGCCTCGGCGATGAGCCCGTCGTCGTCGGTGGTGTAGTCGTGGATCAGAGTGCCGCGGGGGGCCTCCACGCAGCCCACCCCCCGGCCGGCCCCCGGCTTCACCGGCCGGCGCACCGCGCCCTTGCAGATGGCCGGGTCCTCGAGTATCTCCACCACCCGCTCGCAGGCGTAGACCAGCTCGATGAGCCGGGCCCAATGGTACAGGGTGGTGGACTGGGCCGGCCGGCCGAAGTTGGCCCTAAACTCCTCCAGCTCGGCCTGGGCCAGGGGGGTGGCGATATGGTCGCAGACATTGATGCGGGCCAGGGTGTTGGCCCGGTAGACCCCCTTGGGATTATCCAGGTCCATGGCCAGGCCCTCGCCCCAGCTCTTGGCGTAGGGGAACTTGCCGTAGGACCAGGGCACCACCTGCTCGCCCAGGTGGTCGGCGTACTGGCGGTAGGTGAAGTCGTGGTAGGACCCGTCGGGCTTCATCAGGCGCAAGACGCCGTCAAAGAGCTCCAGGGTCCCGGACTCGGAATCCACCGTGCCCAAGAAGCCGGTGGTGATCTGCCCCAGCTCCAGGGCCGCCTGGTCCAGCTGGGCAAAGACGTTTTCCTTGGCGTAGTCCATGCAAAAGCGGGCGAACTCCAACTGCTCGCGGGCCTGGTCCAAAAGCTCCCGCCGCTCGGCGTCGCTCATGGGCTTGGCGAACCCGCCGGGGACCATGGCCACCGGGTGGATGGCCTTGCCGGTGAATTTCTCCAGCATCATCTGGCCGGCCTGGCGCATCTTCACCACCCGCTCGGCCAGCTCGGGCGCCGCCTGCACGATACCCATGATGTTGCGCACCTGGTAGTCGGCCCCGGCCCCCATCACGAAGTCCGGCGCGGCCAGGAAAAAGAAGTGCAGAATCTTGTCGTTGATGTGGGCCATCACCTGGGTCAGCTCGCGCAGGGCGGTCCCGGCCGGCGGCACCTCGGCCCCGAAGCAGGCGTCCACCGCCTTGTTGGAGGCGCTGTGGTGCATCCAGGGGCAGATGCCGCAGATGCGGGTCACGATGCGCGGCACCTCCTCGGCCGGCCGGCCCTCGATGAATTTCTCGAAGCCGCGCATGGCCATGACGTGCAGTTGACTGTCGGTGACCCGGCCCTGGTCGTCGAGCTGGATGCTCACCCGGGCGTGGCCTTCGATGCGGGTAACCGGTTGTATATTGATGGTGCGTCCCATGATTATTCTCCGGACTTGCGCGGCGCCGGCCGCGGGCGCAGCCTTCCGTGGGCGCCGCTGAAGCGCAGCAGGCCGGGCCGATCGGCCAGGCTCCCCAGCTCAACCCCGTTGGAGGCCAGGGCGTTGAGCATGTCCAACATCTGGTTGCCCTGGCGGCGCACCGGGCCGTAGCAGCCCCGGCAGGGCACCCGGGCGCTGAGACAGCGCGGGGCCATCTCCCGGCTGCCGGCGCAGCCGGCGGCGGTCACCGGCCCCATGCACAAAAGCCCCTGCTCCAGGAGGCAACGCATCTGCGACAGCGGCTGGTCCGGGTCGAACTTGGGGCTGTCCACCAAGCGCGCCACCTGGCTCAACTGGCCCTTGCCCTCGCGGATGGTGGGGCAGGTGTCGCAGACGCTCTTGCGGGGCAGCACCGGATCGCGCCCCTGCACCAGGGCGGTGAGCGCCTCGGCGATCTGGTCGGGGTGGGGCGGGCAGCCCGGCAGGTACAGGTCCACCGTGATGTGCTCGTCCAGGGCATAGGTGCGCTCCAGCATGGGCGGCACCACCTGGTCGGGGTCCGGCCCCGGGTCGGTGGTGGGGCCGCCGCGGTAGTAGCGCTCAAAGAGCTCGGCGTTGGTGCTCTGGTTGATGAGCGCCGGTATGCCGCCGTGGGTGGCGCAGGTGCCCAGGGCCACGATCGTCCCGCAGCGTTGGCGCATGAGCTTGGCGGTCTCCAACTGCTCGCGGTCGCGCACCCCGCCGGAGATGATGCCCACCTCGGCCTCGGGGATATCCGGGTGGTCCGGGTCACCGTCGCCCAGGGGACCGAAATACTTGTGGTCCAGCAACACCGGGATGTGCACCAGCTCGATCCGGCGCAAAAGCTCCAGCAGCCCCGCGCCCAGGTTGAGGATCGCGATCTCACAGCCCGAACAGGAGCTGAGCCATTCCTCGGCCACGCGCAGTGCCATCAGGCCACCTCCTCTTGTGCCGGCTCCCGGGCGTCCACCAGGGGATTGGGCCCCAGGCGGCGGACCACCTGGTCCATCTCGGTAACCGCGGCCACGAAGCGATCGGCCTCGGCCGCCGAGCACCACACCAGGGCGAAACGCTCCGGCTCCAGGCCGTAAGCGTCCATCATCTCCTGCACCACCGCCAGGCGGGCCTCGGCCTTTTTATTACCGTCCAGGTAATGACATTCGCCGAGGTGTCAGCCCATCACCATTACGGCGTCGGCCCCCTGGCTGAAGGCCTCGAGCACCAGGTTGGGGTGCACCATGCCCGAGCACATCACCCGCACGATGCGCAGGCCGGTGGGGTACTGCATGCGGCTGGTGCCGGCCAGGTCGGCGGCGGCATAGCTGCACCAGTTGCAATTAAAGGCCAATATTCTTGGTTCAAAACTCATGGCAAACCTCAAATACTCAGGGCGGCCGCCACCTGGGTGGCCAGTTGTTCATAGGTGAATCCGGGAATCTCCACCCCCAGCTTGGGGCAGGTGGCCTGGCAGCAGCCGCAGCCCTTGCACTTGGCCGCCTCCACCACCGCCACCCGGTGTTCCGCCTCGCCGTCGATTTCCTTGAGGCTGATGGCCCCGTAGGGGCAGACGTCCAGGCACAGGGCGCAGCCGTCGCAGGCCTCCTCGATGATGTGGGCCTTGATGGCGTCCAGGTCGATGCGGTCCTTGGCCAGCACGGTGGCCGCCCGGGCCACCGCCGCCTGGGCCTGGGTGATGGTCTCCTCCATGGGCTTGGGGTAGTGGGCCAGGCCGGCCAGGAACAGGCCGTCGTTGGCAAAGTCCACCGGCCGCAGCTTGGCGTGGGCCTCGGACATGAAGCCGTCGGAGTCCACCGGCAGCTTGTAGATGGCCGCCAGCTCGGCCGCGTGGTCGCTGGGCACGATGGCCGCCGCCAGAATGAGCACGTCGGCCTGCAGCCGGAAGGGCTGGTGCAAAACGTGGTCCCACACCACCACGTCCACCGCGTCGCGCGGGCTGATGTTCACCCGGGGCTTGTCGTGCAGCTCGTAGTCGATGAAGACCACCCCCAGCTCGCGGGCCCGCTTGTAGAGGTCCTCGCGCTGGCCGTAGGTGCGGATGTCGCGGTAGAGGATGTAGACGTTGCGGGCGGGGTTTTCTTCCTTGAGCTGGATGGCCGCCTGCACCGAGTGGGTGCAGCAGACCCGCGAGCAGTAGGGCCTATCCGGCTGGCGGCTGCCCACGCACTGGATGAAGACGAAGTTTTTGCCCTGGGTGATGCGCCCGTCGCGCAGCATGTGCAGCTTGTCGAACTCCAGGGCGGTGAATACCCGGCGGGAACGGCCGTAGCCGTATTCATCGGGCTTGTGGGGCTGGCCGCCGGTGGCCACGATGCCCACCCCGTGCTCAATGACCTTCTCGCCCTCGGGGGTGGCCAGGCGGGAGATGAAGTTGCCCACGAAACCATCGGCCGCCCGCACCCGGCTGCGCAGGTGGATGGTGATCAAGGGGTGGTCCTGGACCCGCGCGATGAGCGAGGCTATCTCCAAATCCACCGGCTCCTCGCGCCAGTTCATGAACAGGTGCAGGGCGGCCCCGCCCAGCCGCGGGCTGGCCTCCACCAGGTCCACCGGGTAGCCCTGGTCGGCCAGGCCCAGGGCGCTGGTCATGCCGGCCAGGCCGCCGCCCACCACCAGGGCCCGCCGGGTAACCCCCACCGAAAGGGGCGGCTGGGGGGCCAGCAGGCCGGCCTTGGCCACGGCCATGCGCACCAGGTCCTTGGCCTTGGCGGTGGCCGCCGCCGGCTCGCCGGCGTGCACCCAGGCCCCCTGGTTGCGGATGTTGGCCATCTCAAAGAGGTTCTCGTTGAGCCCGGCCGCCTTCATGGTCTCCTTGAAAAGGGGCTCGTGGGTGCGCGGGGTGCAGGCGGCCACCACCACCCGGTTGAGCCCCTTCTCGGCGATGGCCTGCTTGATCAGGTCCTGGCTGTCGGCCGAGCAGGTAAAGAGGTTGCGCTCCACGTGCACCACCTGCGGCAGGCCGGCGGCGTAGTCCTGCAGGGCCTTAACGTCAATGACCCCGGCGATGTTGGAGCCGCAGTGGCAGATGAAGACCCCCACCCGGGGCTCCTGGCCGGAGACGTCGCGCTCGGGCGGGAACTGCTTGCTCTGGGTGAGGCTGTGGCGGGCCGGGGCCAGGATGCCGGTGGCCGCCGCGGCCGCGGCCGAGGCGTCGGTGACGCTCATGGGGATGTCGTGGGGCCCGGCAAAGGCGCCGGCCACGAAGACGCCGGGGCGCTGGAAGGCGGCCACCGGCTGGAAGCCGGAGCGCTTGGCAAAGCGGTTGTCGTTGAGCGGCACCCCGCAGCGCCGGGCCAGCTCCGCCGCCTGGTCCGACACCTGCACCCCCACCGAGAGCACCACCAGGTCGAAGTCCTGGGAGACCTGGCGGCCCTGGTTGGTGATGTAGCGCAGGGAGAGGTCGCCGTCGCGCTCGCCCGGCTCCACCGAGTGCACCCGGCAGCGGTTGAAGTGCACCCCGGCCTCCTGGGCCCGCTGGTAGTAGCGCTCGAAATCCTTGCCGTGAGTGCGCATGTCCATGAAGAAGATGGAGGCCTCCAGCTCCGGCTGGTGCTCCATGGCGATCACCGCCTCCTTCACCGCGTACATGCAGCAGATGCCCGAGCAGTAGCCCCGGCCGGCCTGGTTCAGGTCCCGGCTGCCCACGCACTGCAAAAAGGCCAGCCGCTTAACCTCTTTGCCGTCGCCGGGGCGCACCAGGTGACCCTCGGTGGGACCCGAGGCCGACAGCAGGCGCTCCAGCTCCAGGGAGGTGATGACGTTGGGGAAACGATCGTAGCCCCAGGTGGCCCGGCCGGCGGGGTTGAAGGGCTCGAAGCCGGGGGCCATCACCAAGGAACCCACCCGCAGGGTCTTTTGCCCGGGGCGGTCGTCAAAGTTGATGGCCCCGGCCGGGCAGACCTTGGCGCAGGCGCCGCACTTGCCCTTTTGCAGGTAGATGCAGGCCTCGGGATCGATCTGGTATTTCAGGGGCACCGCCTGGGCGTACTGGACGTAAATGGCCTTACGCTTGGCCAGCCCCTGGTCGTACTCGTCGTCGACCTTCTTGGGGCACTTGGCCGCGCACTCGCCACAGGCGATACATTTGTCCATGTCCACGTAGCGGGGGTGTTGCTTGAGGGTAACGGTGAAATCACCGGCCTGGCCCTCCACCTGGAGCACCTCGGTGAGGGTCATCAACTCTATATTCAAGTGCCGACCGCACTCGACCAACTTGGGCGAGATGATTCACATGGAGCAGTCGTTGGTGGGAAAGGTCTTGTCCAACTGGGCCATGACCCCCCCGATGGCTCCGCTGCGCTCCACCAGGTAGACGTAGTAACCGCTTTCGGCCATATCCAGGGCGGCCTGTATGCCGGCGATGCCGCCGCCGACCACCATAACCGATCCGATACACTGCTGACTCATGGCTCTACTCCCGGCCCGCGTCTTGGCGCGCGGGCTCGCCGGCGACCACCAGGCTGTCGGCCACCAGCTCCCAGATGTACTTCACTTCAATATCCAGGTTGTATTCCCGGGTAAGGCTTTTGAGGATCTGGTCCCGGCAGTTGTGGCAGGGCGCCACCACCAGCCGGGCCCCGGTTCTTTTTATCTGCTGGGCCTTGACCCGGCCATAGTAGACCCGCTCCTCGTGGAAGCCCATGGCCCAGGCCCCGCCGCCGGCCCCGCAGCAGTAGTTGCTGTCGCCGCAGGGGTACATATCCACCAGGTTGGGGGCGCACTGGCGGGTGATCCAGCGCCCCACCTCGCCGTAGCTCTGGCCAAAGGCCTTGAGAGACTTGCGGGTGTAGTTGCAGGGGTCGTGATAGGTGACGACCTCGGGGTGGCGGGAGGGGTCCACCTGGATGCGCCCCTGCTTGAGGTAGCGCTCCAGGAGATCGAAGACGGTGACCACCTCGAAGTTCTTCAGGTCCTCGGCGAACCACTTTTGCAGACCAAGCCTGGTCGCGTAGTAGGCGTGGCCTCACTCCGGTAGGAGCAAGGTCTTGCAATCCAGGCGGTACATGTTGTCCACCAGGCGGCCCACCAGGGTCTTCATGGACTCGTCGTCGCCGGTGAACAGGGCCCAGTTGACCCCCTCCCAGTGGTCGCTGGGGATGGTCCAATCCTCGCCGGCGGCGTGGAAGATGCGCCACCAGAACTTCATGTCGTCGGGCTCGGCAAAGGGCTCCTTGGAGTTGACCGTGATCATGAGGTTGGCCCCCTGCTTGTCCACCGGGGCCACGAAGCCGGGGCAGCCCTCCTCGGCCAGCTCCTGGCCCAGGTCCTCGAGCAGGAAGAGGAAGTCCTCCTTGGGGATGCCGAGGTTATTGCCCCGCTCCAGGTCCATGAGCACGCCCTTGTGCATGGGTCCCGGCACCTCCTGGCGGGGTCGCAGGCCGCGCACCCGGCGCAGCATGGCCACGATCTCCACGTTCATGGGACAGGCTTCCTCGCACTTGCCGCACAGGGTGCACTTCCAGGGCCACTGGGAGTTGATGAGCTCCTGCTCCAGGCCCAACACCACCATGCGCACCGCCTTGCGGGGGTCCAGGCCGTCCACCCCGGCGATGGGGCAGGTGCTGGCGCAGGTGCCGCAGGTGAGGCAGACATCGGCCCACTGGGGATCGGGACGCAGGCGCTCGGTGCGCTGGCCCATGTGCCGGATGGGCATGTGCACCGCCGCGCCCAGCACCGCCTGGGCCTGTTCGGCCGGCAGGGGGCGGTCCATGAGCGAGGCCGGCTCCAGGTTGTATTCCCGGCAGATGCGCTCCAGCTCCTGCTTGGTGAGCAACAGCCCCTTGCCCGGGGCCGGGCCGGCCTCCAGCCGGCCCTGCTTGATCCAGTTGCGGATGGTGTTGCGATGCACCCCGATACTATCGGCCAGCTTGGAAACCCTAACCACGTACATCCGTGCTTCTCCCTGATCGATTGCTATGGTTCAACCGGCTTGGGCGGCGGCGATCCTGTCTATCACCCAGCGGCCGGCCGCGGGCACCGCCGCGGCCACCGGCCCGGAGAGCCCCGGGGCCACCCGGTCCGGAATATGGCTAACCCGCACCGCCAGCACCCTCACCTCTACCCCGTCCTGATCGTTTAGCTCCTGGAGCAGGTTGAGGGAAGGGAACTGGTGCACCGAAAAATCATTGCTCTTGGCCGCCTCGATCCGGTCCAGCTCCAGCTCCACCAGCTCGCCCGGGGCCGTCCCCGCTTGCCCGGTGGCGTCCACTATCAAGAGGCAGCGGGGCTTGACCGGGGCCAGCAGCAGGTCAAAGAGCAGGTCGCGCACCGAGGTGCCGACGTCTACGGCCGTCACCGCCGGCGGCAGGTCTTGTTCGGCCTTTAGCCACTGGATCACCGCCGGTCCAAAGCCGTCGTCGCCAAAAAGTACGTTGCCGCACCCGAAGACCAGGATGGGCTTTTGGTAGATATCGGCGATCATGCTCTTTTAACCAAAACGGGGGGTCGCACCGCTCCCCGGCGATCAACCGGCGGTCGCCGGCGGGCCACGCTTTCTTTTGCAACCGCGCCCCAGACCGGCCGGGTTGTATTTGGGGTCACGTGCGCGTTGGCCGGCTGGTTTTGCGGCCAGGGTGGCCACACCCTGGGCTGATTGTGCCTTTTGTGCCCACAAATATCAAAGTACCATTTTATTAGGCCCGGGGTGCATTAGTGTCAAGCGAAAAAATCGACCAAATTGCACAACCATCGCCAAGACCGTGCAACCATACTAAATCGCAAGGGTATCGGGATGAAGTTTGCGGGGAGCCAGGCGCTTTGCACACTCGGCCCAAACGACCGGTAGTTAG
>JAMOVV010000178.1 GCA_027067385.1 Desulfarculaceae bacterium | reverse complement strand
ATGGCAGAGAATAAACTACTCTTATTGAAAGGCACCCTATCAGACTGCTCAACCCAAGGCAAGCCCATGTATCCCGGGCGGCGTGCCGCGCGGCGTGCCGCCGCAGCCGTATGGGGCAGCGTGCCGCTGCTGCCGTATGGGCCGAGGCGTTGGGGGCGGGATTCAACCACCTCATTCAATTGCCACCGGCAAAGCCAAAACGACCCGACCTTAAAGTCGGTGCGAGCGGAGCAGGTGGGGGGACGAGCCTGTAGCGTGGGGACTTGGACCCACTACGGGAGCGGCAGCTTGCCGCGGCGCAGCGTGCCGCCGCAGCCGTATGGGCCGTACCACCTCCTCCGGGCAACCCTCATCATGCAATTGCCACCGGCAAAGCCAAAACGATACGACCTTAAAGTCGGCTTGAGCGGAGGATAGCGGGGGACGAGCCTGTAGCGTGGGGACTTGGACCCACTACGGGAGCCGCAGCTTGCGGCCACGACCTTAAAGTCGGCTTGAGCGGAGGATAGCGGGGGACGAGCCTGTAGCGATTCGCCACCGGACCTATACGGCTGCCGCGGCACGCGGCGTTAGCAGACGATTTCGGGCATGCGGCCTTGTAAGAGGGCGCGGGCCTCGCCCACGGTAAAGAGCGAACCGGTGATGAGCACCACGCCGCCGGGGCCGGCCAGTTCCTGGGCCCGGGCGATGGCGCGGCCCAGATCCGGCTCCACCTCGGCCGGGGGGCCGCCGGCCGGGGCCTGGGCCACCAGGTCGGCCGGTTCGGCGGCGCGGGAGTAGACCGGCCGGGAGTAGACCACGCGGTCGGCGGCCGGGGCCAGCAGGGCCAGCAGGCGGCGCACTTCTTTATCGGCCATGATGCCCACCACCATCACCAGGGGCGAGCGTCCTTGGCGCACGGCGTCGAGGTTTCGCAGCAGGGCCTTGGCCGCCGGGAGGTTGTGGGCGCCGTCGAGCCACAGGGTGGGCCGGCCGGGGTCGGTGGGCCACTGCTCCATGCGTCCCGGCCAGCGGGCTTGGGCCAGCCCGGCGGCCAGGTGGGCGGCGGCCAGGGGCACCCCGGCCTGGGCCAGGCACTGGCAGGCCCCCAGGGCCAGGGCGGCGTTGGCCGCCTGGTGATCGCCGGCCAGGTTGAGCTTCACCGGGCCGACGCTCCAGGAGGGTCCTAACAGGCGCACCGCGCCGTCGGGGCGGCGGCGGAAGCGCAGGTCGCGGCCGCGGCGCAGGACCGGGGCCCCCAGTTCGGCGGCGCGGTTTTCCACCACCCGGCGGGCCACGCCCGGGGCCACGCCATGGACCAGGGGCACGCCGGGCTTGATGATGCCGGCCTTTTCGTAGGCCACTTCGGCCAGGGTGCGGCCCAGGTACTCGGTGTGTTCCAGGCCGATGTTGGTGATAAGGCTCACCGCCGGCCGGCAGACGTTGGTGGCGTCGAGCCGGCCGCCGAGGCCGGTCTCCATGATGGCCAACTCCACCTCCTCTTGTTGGAAGTAGAGGAACCCCATGGCGGTGACGAACTCGAAGAAGGTGGGCGGCTCCCGGGGGTCGGCCACCTGCCACACGGCGTCGATGAGTTTTATGGTGCGGCCACGGCTTATCTCGCGGCCGGCGATACGGAAACGTTCGGTGAAGCTCACCAGGTGGGGCGAGGTGTAGAGCCCCACCTTGACGCCGGCGGCCAGGGCGGCCGCCTCGACCATGGCCGCGATGGAGCCCTTGCCGTTGGTGCCGGCGATGTGCAGGCAGGTGAGGCGGAGGTGGGGGTCTCCCAGGCGGTGGAGCAGGTTGGCGGTGGAGTTGAGGCCGAGCTTGATGCCGAACTTTTGCAGGTCGTAGAGTTGGTTGATGGCTCGCTGGTAGCTGTCCATGGGTCTCACCGGGGCCTGGGGTTGCGGTTGCGCTGGCGAATTATGGCACCGCCGCCGGGCGGGTCTCAGCCCACCGGTTCCAGCTTGGCGTGGGTGATCATCAGTATTTTGAGGCCGAAGCGGCCGAAGTGCACGATCACCTTTTTATCGCCCTTGTAGCCCATGACCTTGCCCTGGCCAAAGGTGTCGTGCTGGACCACGGTGCCGATGGCGTAGGGGCGGCCCTGGGTGCGGGTGCCCCGGCTGGCCGGGGCGGTGCGCGCCGGGGAGGCGGCCGGGAAGACCGGTCCGGCCGCTTCGGCCTTGAAGACCTTGGGCGGCAGGTCTTCCACGAAGCGGCTCAGGCGCACCGGCATCAGCCCCTCGCCGCGCTGGTAGTATTCGCGCGGGGCCACCAGGACCAGGCCCTGGCGGGCGCGGGTGGCGGCCACGTAGAGCAGGCGGCGTTCCTCCTCCAGGGCCTCGGGGTCCATGAGCGACAGGGCCGAGGGCAGGCGTCCCTCGCCGAGCCAGATGATCAGCACGTGCTTCCACTCCAGCCCCTTGGCCGAATGGATGGTGCTGAGGGTGAGGCGGGGTCCCCGCGTCTCCTCGGCCCGGGCCACCGGCGGCTCCAGCACCACCTCGGCCATGAAGTCCATGAGGTTGTCGTAGCCGCGGGCCAGCGAGGGCAACTCGCCCAGGTCGCGCAGGCGGCGGGGGTGGTCCTCGTAGTCGCGGGTGACGATGGGCTCGTAGTATTCCAGGGCCGTCTCGATCATCTGCACCGGGGTGTTGTCCGGCTGGGCCAGGCGGTCCAGCAACTCGGCCAGCTCGCCGAGCTCGGCGATCTTGCCGGCCTGGGGGGCGTGGGCCAGGGCCGCGATGTAGCCGGAGGGGTCGTCGGCCGTGCTCAGCAGGTGGTCGATGATCTTGCCGGCGGTCTTGGGCCCCACCCGGGGCAGCAGCATGAGGACGCGTTGCCAGGAGAGGTAGTCGGTGGGGTTGGCCACTACCCGCAGGTGGCTCAGCACGTCCTTGACGTGGGCCGCCTCTAAAAACTGGAGCCCGCCGATCTTGACAAAGGGGACGCGGGCGGCGGCCAGCTCCACCTCCAGGTCGAAGGAGTCGCGGCCGGCCCGAAAGAGCACCGCGATGTCGTTTAGGGCGGTGCCTTGGTCCAGGAGCTTCTGCACCCGCTCCACCACCATCCGCGACTGGCCGCGCTCGTCGCGGGGGCGCAGCAGCTCGGGGCGCGCGCCCTGGTGGTTGTCGGTGTAGAGTTTTTTCTCATAGCTCTCGGCCGCGCTGGCGATGATGGCGTTGGTGAGGTCTAAGATGGGCTGGGTGGAGCGGTAGTTTTGCTCCAGCTTCACCAGGCGCACCCCGGCGAAGCGCTCGGGGAACTCCAGGATGTTTTGCACGCGCGCCCCGCGAAAGGCGTAGATGCTCTGGGCGTCGTCGCCCACCACCATGACGTTGTCGTGCTCGGAGCACAACAGCTCCAGCAGCCGGGCCTGTACCGCGTTGGTGTCCTGGTACTCGTCCACCAGGAGGTAGCGCCAGCGCCGGCTAAGGGAGGCGCGCAGGTCGGGGTTGGCGCGCAGCAGGCTTTCGGTCATGAACAGCAGGTCGTCGTAGTCCACCAGCCCCTGGGCCCGCTTGGCCTGGACAAAGGCCTCGGCCGCCGCCTCGATGGCCTGGCCGTACTCTTCCACCAGGTGGGCGGCGGCGTAGTCGATGGTATCGGCCAGGCTCATCTCCAGGTTGCGCGAGCGGGAGATGAGCGAGACCAGGGTGCGGGCCCGGGGGAAGCGGCGGTCGTGCTCTTTCTTGAGTCCCAGCTCGTTCACCGCGCCCTTGATGATCTGCTGGCAGTCGGCCTGGTCGATGACCGTGAAGTTGGGTGGCAGGCCCAGCAGGGAGCCGTGGGAGCGCAGCAGGCGGTAGGCCAGGGAGTGGAAGGTGCCGCCGGCCACCGCGGCGCAGGCCGGGTCCATGCGCCGGGCGCGCTCGAGCATCTCCTGGGAGGCGCGCCGGGTGAAGGTGAGCAGCAGGATGGACTGGGGCTCCACGCCCTGGGCCACCAGGTAGGCCACCCGGTGCACCAGGGTACGGGTCTTGCCGCTGCCGGCCCCGGCGATGACCAGGATGGGCCCCCGGTCCAGGGTCACGGCGTAGCGCTGGGCCTGGTTGAGCCCCTCCAGGGCGGCGTCGGGGTTATGGTGGTCTTGGCTCACGACCGGCCGCAGTGCCGGGCCAGGCTGTCGACCAGGGCCTCGATGGTGTAGGCCTCGGGCTCCAGGTGCACCGTGAGGCCGGCGGCGCGGGCGGTGTCACTGGTGATGGGTCCGATGGAGGCGATGGTGACCGCTCCCTCGGCGCTGGCCGCGACCAGGCGCTGGTGGCGTTGCCGGCCGGCCAGCTCTCGCAGGTTGGTCACGGTGGAGCTGGCGGTAAAGGTGATGATATCCACTCCCTGGTCCAGGGCCTCGGCCAGCTTGTCGGCCGAGCCGGCCGGCGCCTGGGTGCGGTAGGCCGGCACCACCTCCACCTCGGCCCCCCGGCGGCGCAGGGTCTCGGGCAGCACCGGCCGGGCCTGGGCCGCCCGGGGCAGCAGCACCCGGGCCGCGGCCAGGTGGTGGCTCTCCAGGGCCTTTATGAGCCCCTCGGCCACGAACACCCGCGCGGTGATGTCGGCTTGGATGCCGCGCTCGGCCAGGGCTGCGGCGGTGGCCGGGCCGATGGCCGCCACCCGGGCGCCGGCCAGGGCGCGGGCGTCGAGCCCCTGGCGGGCCATCTCGCTAAACAGGGCCTGGACTCCGTTGGCGCTGGTGAGCATCACCAGGTCGTAGTCGGCCAGGCTGGCCACCGCCCGGCGCAGGGGCTCTGGGTCGGACGGGGGCAGCACCTCGATGGTGGGCACCTCCACCGGCTCGGCCCCCAGGCGCCGCAGGGCCCGGCTGAGTTTGCCGGCCTGGTTGCGGGTGCGGGTAACCAGCACCCGCTTGCCGAACAGGGGCAGGTTTTCAAACCAGCCCAGTTCGTCTTTGAGCTCCACCACCGAGCCCACGATGGTCACCGCCGGTGGTTTGATGCCCGCCTGGCGCACCACCTCCGGCAGGTGGGCCAGGTCGCTGGTCACGCTGCGCTGGGCCGGGGTGGTGCCCCAGCGCACGCAGGCGGCCGGGGTGTCGCCCGGCTTGCCGTGCTCCATGAGCCGGGCGCAGATGTTGGGCAGGTTTTTGATGCCCATGAGAAAGACCAGGGTGTGGATACCGGCCAGGGCGGCCCAGTTGATGGTGGAGCTGTCCTTGGAGGGGTCCTCGTGGCCGGTGACAAAGGCCACCTCGGTGGCGTGGCGGCGGTCGGTGACCGGTATGCCGGCATAGGCCGGGCCGGCGATGGCGCTGGTCACCCCGGGCACCACCTCGAAGGCCAGGCCGCGCTTAAACAGGGCGCTGGCCTCCTCGCCGCCGCGGCCGAAGACAAAGGGGTCGCCGCCCTTGAGCCGCACCACCGTCTTGCCGCCGGCGGCCAACTGGCACAGCAGGTCGTTGATGTCCTCCTGGCCCATGGTGTGGTCGCCACCCTTTTTGCCCACGTAGATGCGCTCGGCCTCCGGCGGGGCCAGGGCCAACAGCTCGGGGTTGGCCAAAAAGTCGTAGACCACGGTGTCGGCCTCGGCCAGCAGGCGGGACGCCTTGAGGGTGATCAGTTCGGGATCGCCGGGGCCGGCGCCCACCAGGTAGACCTTGCCGCTCATGGTTGATCCTCCTGGTAAAGCTCCTGGAGTATCTCGCGGCCGCCGGCCTCCAGCACCTCCTCGGCCACCCGCACCCCCAGGGCCGCGGCCTGGTCCCGGGCCGCCCGTCCCTGGGCGCGGTGCACCCGCACCCCCTCCAGGTCGGCCACCAGGCCGGCCAGGACCACCTGATCGCCCTCGACCCGGGCGTGGCCGGCGATGGGCACCTGGCAGCCGCCCTCCAGCCGGGCCAGGAAGGCCCGCTCGGCGGCCACCGCCGCGGCGCACTCCGGGTGATTCAAGAGCCCCACCAGGCGGCAGGTCTCGGGGTCGTCGGCGCGGCACTCCAGGCCCAGGGCCCCCTGGCCCACCGCCGGCAGAAAGACGTCGGGGTCCAGGCGGTGGTAGCCCGGCCGCATCAGCCCCAGCCGGTTGAGCCCGGCCGCGGCCAGGATGATGGCGTCGAGGTTTTGCTCCTTGAGCTTGCGCAACCGGGTCTCCACGTTGCCGCGCAGGTTCACCACCCGGGCGTCGGGGCGCAGGGCCTTGAGCTGGGCCTGGCGGCGCAGGCTGCTGGTGCCCACGGTGGGACCCGGCGGCAGGTCCGGTAGGGAACCGCCGGCCCGGGCGATGAGCACGTCGCCGGGGTCCTCGCGCCGACTCACCCCGGCCAGGATCAGGCCGGCGGGCAACTCGGCCGGCACGTCCTTCATGGAGTGCACCGCCATCTGGGCCCGGCCGTCCAACAGCGCGTCTTCGATCTCCTTGACGAACAATCCCTTGCCGCCCACCTGGGCCAGGGGCACCTCCAGAATCTTGTCGCCCTTGGTCTTGAGCACCAAGAGCTCGACCTTGAGCCCCGGCTCGCGTTGCTCCAAGGCCGCGGCCACCCAGCGGGCCTGGGCCAGGGCCAACTGGCTGCCTCGGGTGGCGATGGTGAGATGTCGCATAAGGCGGGTATCCGGGGCCGGGTCAGTGACAGGTGGAGCAGTTGCCGCTGGCGCAGGAGGCGCAGGCGTCGCCGCCGCCGCTGGTGACCATCTTACCGTCGGACTTGTGGGCGAAGCCGCTCATCAGGCGGGTGACCTTGGGACTCCCGCAGGAGGGGCACTCGATCTTTTCGCTGGAGTTGAAAACCAGCGTCTCGAAGTCCTGGTCGCATTTAGGACAGTGGTATTCGTAGATAGGCATATGGCGTTTTCCCGGGCGCCGCAAGATCGCCCTCGTGGATGAAAATCACTAGGGGGCCCGGCGGGGCCCTGGGCTAAACATAAGGACTTTTTGCGGCTTTTGCAAGAGCGCCGGGGAACTTCCGGCCCCCACCGCCGCCGGCCAGCTACCCCTCGGCCGCCTCGGCCGCCAGGGCCAGCAGCAGCGGCAGGTTTATCTCGTGGTGGCCGATGAGGTTGATGCCCCGGCCGCCGGCGAGTACCGGCCGGTTTACCACGTTGGTGAGCGGGCGGTAATGGGCGATCATGTCCAGGTTTATGGTGGTGAAGTCCTTTACCGGGCCGGCCAGGTTGCGCGCCGCGCTCAGGGCCTTGAGGAACACCTCGGGCATGATCACCGCCGAGCCGAGGTTGATATACACCCCGCCGCTGAGCCCGGAGACCAGGCTCACCAGCCCCCGGAAGTCGTAGTGGCTGGCCGCGCCCATGGCCGCCGGGTCAAAGCCCGGGTGCATGTGGATGATGTCGGTGCCCAGGGCCACGTGCACCGTGGCCGGCAAATCCCGTTTCGCCGCCGCGGCCAGGAGGGAGCCGGCCGCCCCCGGGGTCTCGGCCAGGGCCAGGCCCACGGCCCGTCCCAGTCCCTGGTCGCCGAAGCGTTCCACGGCCTTAAAGATGAACTCGCCGGTCTGGCGGGCGGTGCCAAAGCTGCCGTCGGCCAGGGCCGCGGCCACGTCCTCGCTGGTGCGGCCCACCAGGGCCATCTCCACGTCGTGGATCACCACCGCGCCGTTGCCGGCCAAGGCGGTGACCAGGCCGCGGTCCATGGCGTCGATGATCAGCGGGGCCAGTCCCACCTTGATGGCGTGGGCCCCCATGCCCAGTATTACCGGGCGGCCGGCGGCGCTGGCCGCCGCCAGGGCCGCGGCGGCGGCGCGCAGGTCCTCGGCGGCCAGCAGGTGCGGCAGGCTCGCGGCAAACTCCCGCAGGCTGCCGCCCGGCCGCCAGGGACGGGCCCCGGCCGCCGCCGCCACCTTGCTGGGGCGGCCCCGCAGGTCGCGGGTGGTGAGCTTGTTCAGGTCGGCCGGGTCCACGCCCATCAGGCCCGTCCGAAGAGGCTGTTGTCGATGAGTTCGCAGAATAAGTGGATGACCAGGCTGTGTACTTCTTGGATGCGGGCGGTCTCCTCGCTGGGCACCTGGATCAGGTAGTCGCAGAGCCCCCCCATGTCGCCGCCGCCCTTGCCGGTGAGCCCGATGGTGACCATGGCCCGGGAGCGGGCCACGCTAAGGCCCTTGAGCACGTTGGGCGAGGTGCCGGAGGTGGATATGCCCAGGGCGACATCGCCTTCGTGGCCCAACCCCTTGAGTTGCTTGGAGAAAATGTCGTCAAAGCTGTAGTCGTTGGCAATGGCGGTGATGAGGGTGGTATCGCTGGTGATCGCCAGGGCCGGCAGCGAGGGGCGCTCCAGGTTGAAGCGGTTGACCAGCTCGTGGGCCAGGTGCTGGGCGTCGGCGGCAGACCCGCCGTTGCCAAAGGTGAATATCTTCTTACCGGCGGTGAGGGCGCGGGCCATGGTCTCGGCGGCGTCGACCACCTCCTGCAGGTTGTGGGAGAAAAAGTCGTCTAAAATCGCCCGGAACCTCTGCACACTGGCGGCTGCGATGTCATACATGGGGTTTGTCCCCTTAGTTGGGTGGCGGATCAATTATCCAAAATTACACGGAGAATCGACTAGTTGTCAAGACCGGCGGCCCCGCCGCGGCCCGCGAGACGCCTTGCGGCCCGATCTCTGGCGCAGCACCAGGCGCACCGGCGCGCAGTCCACGCCCAACACGCGGCGCAGCTCGTTGGTGAGGTAGCGCCGGTAGGAGAAGTGCACCGCCTTGGGGTTGTTGGCGAAAATCACCACCGTGGGCGGGCGGGTGGAGACCTGGGAGGCGTAGTAGAGCTTGAGCCGTTTGCCCCGGACCATGGGCGGCGGGTGGTGGGCGGTGATCTCCTCCAGGGCCTGGTTCAGGTCCCCGGTGCTGATGCGCCGGGAGTACTGGTCATAGATGCGCCGCACCGTGGGCAGCACCTTCTTCACCCCCTGGCCGGTGACCAGACTGGTCTGGTGCACCGGGGCCCAAGGCGCGAAACGCAGGCTCCGTTCGGCGGCCAGGCGCACCTGGCGCACCTGGTAGCTGTCGTCCTTGACCAGGTCCCACTTGTTGAGCAGCACCATCACCCCCCGGTGGGCCTGCACCGCCTGGCCCACCGCCCGCAGGTCGCCGTCGGTGACCCCCTCGGAGGCGTCCATGAGCACGATCACCACGTGGGCCCGCTGGCAGGCCCGCAGGGAGCGGAAGACCGAGGCCTTTTCCAGCCCCCGTCCGATCTTGCCGTGGCGGCGGATGCCGGCGGTGTCGATGAGCAGGTAGTCACGGCCGCCGGTGCTCAGCGGGGTGTCCACCACGTCGCGGGTGGTGCCCGGCACCTCCGACACCACCACCCGCTGGTCGCCCACCAGACGGTTGAGCAGGGAGGACTTGCCCACGTTGGGCCGGCCCAACAGGGCCACCTTGATGGGACCCTGGTAGTCCTCCGGGTCCTCGGCCGCCGCGTCTACAGCCGGCAGGCGCGCCGCGATGTCCTCCAGCAGGCCGGCCACCCCGTGGCCGTGGGCGCTGCTGATGAAGTGGATGTCCTGGGCCAGGGCGTAGAACTCGGCCGCGTCGTCTTCCTGGGACGGGCCGTCGACCTTGTTCACCGCTTGGATCACCGGCTTGTTGGTGCGCCGCAGGCGGCGGGCCACCTCGAAGTCCAGGGGATTGAGGCCGGCCCTGGCGTCGGTGATAAAGAGGATGAGGTCGGCCTCGGCCATGGCCACCTCGATCTGCTCGTGCACCTGCTCGGCGAAGTCCTGGTCGGCCGGCGGGTCAAAGCCGCCGGTGTCCACCAGGGTGAAGGTCCTGTCGCCGGTGGTCACCTCGCCGTAGAGCCGGTCGCGGGTGACCCCGGGCAGGTCGTCCACCAGGGCCCGGCGGGACTTGGTTAGCCGGTTGAATAGGGTGGACTTGCCCACGTTGGGCCGGCCCACGATGGCCACGATACCGCTCATGGCGTATTCTCCTTCGCCGGGGCCAGGGCCTCGGGGTCGGGGTGGTGCAGCATCTCCACCAGCTCGCGCCAGGCCGCAAACTCGTCCAGGGCGGTGTGCCGGCTCACCTGGATCAGGGTGCGCAGCCCCGGGGCCACGTAGGCCGCGAAATGCCCGCGTCCCCGCCGGCGGGTGAGAAAGGCGTAGGCCCCCAGGGCCTGCATGGCCCGGCACAGGGCCACGCAAGGCCAGCCGGCCAAGAAGGCCGCGGCGTCAAAAGGACCCAGTTCGGATCGCAGCTCCAGGTAGCGCCGCAGCAGCCGGTGGCGCAGCCCGGGCTCCAGGTCCACGTAGGGGTCGCCCAACAGGGCGGCTAGATCATACTGGGACGGGCCCAGGCGCGCCCCCTGGAAATCCACCAGGCCCAGGCGGCCCTGGTCCACCACGATGTTGCGGCTCTGGAAATCGCGGTGCACCAGGCAAAGCGGTCCGGCCTCGCCGGCCCGGTGGCAGATGGCCTCCAGGTCCCGCTCCAGCCCGGCCGGCAGGTCGGCTCCGGACAGGCCCAGGACCCCGCCCACGAACTCGGACATGAAGTAGCCGGCCTCGCGCTGGCGCAGGAACCCGGGGGTGAGGCGGGGGCCGTCGAAACACATGGCCGGGTCCAAGGACGCCGGGTCAATGAGCTGCAGCCGGGCCAGCATGGCCAGCACCGGCTGGTAGAGTTCGGCCACCGCCGCCTGGTCGTCGCCGGCGGCTCGCACCGCCTCTTGCAGGCTGCGGCGTCCCAGGTCCTGCATCAAGAACCGCCCGCGGTCCAGGTCCTGGGCCAGCACCCGCGGCACCGGCAGCGAGCCGGCGGCCAGGAGGTCGGCCAGGTAGCGCCAGGCCCGGTTCTCCGGCGGGTTGTCGGGGTTGCTCATGGCCACCAGGGAGCGGCCGCCGCCGGCCAGGCGCACGAAGAGGCGCAGCGATCCGTCCACCGCCATGGGTTCCACGCGCAACCGGCCGGGGTCGCCGCCGGGCCAGTGCCGCCGGGCCCAGCGCGCCAGGTCTGCCACTTGGTCAGCCATGGGCTCCTCCCGTGATCTCTCCCCGGGCCAGGAAGCCGTCGCCGAGCACCGCCCGGCTCACCCGGGCCCCGGCCGCCACCCGGGCCCCGGGCAGCAGCAGGCTATCGGCCACCCGCGCGCCGCGCTCCACCACGGCCCCTTCGCCCAACACCACCACGCCGCTCAGCTCGGCCCCGCGCTCCACCACGGACCCCCGGCCCAGCACCACCGGCTCCCCGGGGGCCAGGTGCTCCAGCCCGGCCGGCGGATCGTGCACCAGGCGCTGGTGCAGACCCAGCAAGGCGGCGGGGCTGCCCAGATCGTCCCAAAAACTCTCCAGCCTTAGCCCCACCACCGGCCGGCCGGCGGCCATGGCCCGGCGCAGTCCCTGCACCAGGCTGGCGTAACCCCGGGAGGGCAGGTGCTCCAGCAGCTCCGGCGACACGGCGGCCAAGCCGCTGTAGGTGAGCCACTTTGCCTCGCCCGGCAGGCCGGGATCGCCTTTAAAGCCCAGCACCAGCTCGCCGTCCACGGCCACGGTGTTGAAGCGCCGGTCGTGCACCAGCCCCAGGCAGGCCACCGCCCGGCCGTGGGCCAGGGCCTGGTGCAAGGCGCCGAGATCGGCCGGGCTGATGACATCGGCGTTGACCAGGACAAACGGCCGGTCGCCGAGCCGGTCGCGCGCCGCCACCAGGGCCCCGCCGGTGCCCAGGATCACCGGCTCGTGGCTCGGCAGCACCTCCAGGTCGCCGGGGGCCTGCCGGGCCAGGTAGTCATGCACCTTCTCGGCCAGGTGGTGGGTGTTCACCACCACCCGCCGGGCCCCGGCCGCCGCCAGCCGCTGGAGCCACAGCCCCAACAGCGGCCGGTTCATCACCGGCATGAGGCACTTGGGCCGGCGCCGGGTGAGCGGTAGGAGCCGGGTGCCGAGCCCGGCGGCCAGGATCATGGCCCGCACGGGTCGCCCACCCCTGGTCGCTTGGTGATCTGCCTTGGTTGGTTTCTGGCCATGCCCCGGTCCCCGTGGTTGGGTTGCGCCCCGGCCGGCCGGGTAATACCTGGTCCCCGGGCACCGTCTCAGGACAGTAGGTATAGTATATCGCCGGCCGGCCCACCAAGCCACCGGCCGGGGCGCTCGCGGGGTTCGGCTTGACCGCCGGAGCCGCGGCGGCGATGATACAGGGGAACCCAGGCGAGGGGGAAGTAGTGAGGCCCTTGGTGAAATTCAAAACCGGCGCGGCGGTCCTGGGGCTGTTGGCGGTCCTGCTGGTCTTGCCGGCCTGCCTTGACTACGAGGTGAAGCTCAAGCTGCGGGCCAACGGCTGGGGCCAAGTGTCCACCCGGGCGGTGTTGCCGGCCGGCCAGGGGCTCCGCGGCATGCCCGAGCAGCTCAAGACCATCGTGGAGCCCAAGCCGCAGACGCAGAACCAGACGTCCGCCGGCCGGCAGGTTATCACCGAGACCGCCCGCTTCCGGGTCCTGTCCCAACTGCAGATGCGCCGCCTGCGCTTCAAAGTGGAGCTAAAGGACATCGGGCTCATCTACGTGGGCACTCCCTCCTACCGCTTCACCGCCTGGCTCATGCCCACCGGCCACGACCGCCGCGACCGCTCGGTGGGCCTGGGCCACGAGCTGGACCGGCGGCCCACCGCCCGGGACGGCGGCGACGAGCTGGACCGCAAGGTGGCCCGGCTCTACGCCCGCAGCCTGGCCGGCCGCCACTTCAGCCTCACGGTGGAGCTGCCCGGCAAGATCACCAAGGCCCGCGACTGGGTGGTGGGGTCCCACCGCATCATCCCCACGGTCTCGGCCGACCGGTCCCGCGTAACCTGGCGCTTTCCCCTGGCGGTGCTGATCAACCAGCAGGCCCGGGCCAACCTGGTGTTCACCGCCGACTTCAAGGGACACTTCGCCACCGGGGCCTCGGTGGCCAGCACCACCCCCGGCCAGGTGGCGCCGGGCAAGAAGAAGGACCAGAAAGGATCGTCTTCTCCGGGGCTGCTGCCGGGCTCGCCAACGGGTGGCCGGCACATAGGAGTTACACCGCGTGGCACCTACTGATCTGCGACAGACCCTGGCCCAGTCGTTGGTGGTGGGCCTGCCCGGCCCCACGGTGGGCCGCCGCGAGCGGCGCCTGGTGGCCGAGGAGGGGATCGGCGGGGTTATCCTCTTTGACCGCAACCTGCCCGCGCCCACCGACCCGCGCCAGGTCTGGCGGCTCAACCGCGACCTGCGCCAGGCGGCCGCGGCGGCGGGCCGGCCGCCGCTGTTGGTCATGGTGGACCAGGAGGGCGGCTCGGTGACCCGCCTCGGCGAGCCCTTTACCCACGGCCCGGACCTGGCCCGGGTGGGGGACTCGTGGGGGGAGACCGGGGCCCATGCCCACGGCGCCCGCCTGGGGGCCGAGCTGGTGCTGGCCGGCTTCAACTGGAACCTGGCCCCGGTGGTGGACGTCCACGCCGTGGCCGGCGGGGTGATGGCCCGGCGCAGCCTGGGCCCCGATCCCTGGCAGGTGGCCAAGCTGGCCGCCGCCTACATCACGGGCCAGCGCGCCACCGGCTGCCTGTCCTGCGCCAAGCATTTCCCCGGCCTGGGCCGCACCGTGGCCGATACCCATCGCCGCCGGCCCCGGGTGGCGCTGTCCCTGGAGCAGCTTCGCGAGGTGGAGTTGGTCCCTTTTCGGGCGGCCATCGCCAGCGGGGTGGAGGGGGTGATGGTGTGCCACGCAGTGTTTGAGGCCATCGATCCCCAGCGGCCGGCCTCGCTGTCGTCGGCGGTGATAGAGCTGCTGCGCCGCGAGATGGGCTTTGACGGCCTGGTGCTCAGCGATGACCTGGAGATGGGGGCCCTGGCCGCCGAGATGCAACCCGACCAGGCCGTGGTGGAGGCCTACCGCGCCGGCTGCGACCTCTTGCTGGTATGCCACCGGCCCGAGATGGCCATCGCCGGGCTGGACCGGCTGGTAGCCCTGGCCGAGTCGGGCGAGATTCCGGCCGAGCGCATCGCCGCCGGGGCCGAGCGCATCGCCGCCTGCAAACGCCGCCTCCAGGCCATGCCCCCTGCCTGGTCCCACCTGGCCAGCCTGTTGGACCTGCCCGTACAACCCGCGGTTTAAGTTTGGCCCTCCGGATGCCGATGACGCTTATGTAGAGGTAGGTTCACGCCGCCGGAGGGGACGACTTGTCCACCGACATCAAATACCAGGGACTGGGCGACCGGCCGCTGCTGGTCACCTCCCAGGGGCGCTTCCCGGCCGGCCCCCGCCCCACGGCCGAGGGCCCGGACCTCATGTCGCCCCTGGGGCTCTACCAGGGCAGCCGCGACGCCGAGGTGCGGCTTAAGCTGCAGCAGGGCCGCCAGAAGACGGTGCTGGCCGAGGTGGCCTCGCGTATAGACTCCCTGGCCCGCAAGATCCAGCAGCTGCCCATTCCCGCGTCGGACCTGGTGAGCCGGGTGAAGACCGCCCTGAGCCCCCGCCCCGAGGACCTGGAGGCCGCCGCCGACCAGGAGGCCACCGCCCCAGCCACCCACAGCGTTGAGGTACAGTGGCCCAGCCGGGGGGCTCAGGTGCTCTCCAACCTGGTCAACCCGGTGGAAGCGGTGAGCGCCGCCGACGGCGAGCACAGCTTCACCCTCACCATTGACGACGACGTGTACCAGGTGGATATGGAGGTGAAAAACGGCGGCGCGCCCGACGCCTGGGAGTCCTTCCTGGGCCTGTCCCAGGGGGCGGTGGACACCAACGAGGACCTGCTGCGGCGCATGGCCGTGGTCATCAGCGGGATAGACCCGCGGGTGGCGGCCGAGGTGGAGTACGTGTCGGTGGACGCCTATGACCCGGCCCCGCGCACCCAGCCCATGAACCGCATGATGCGGCTGAAGGTCTACAGCGCCTCCGAGGGGGCCGGGCCCCAGATCACCCTGGCCGACGACTCCGGCACCTTGATCAGTGATTACGGGCTGGATGCCGGCCTGCCGGCCCGCCGGGCCTCGGTGCGGGTGGGCTCGGTGCTGCGCAGCCAAAGCTCCGACACCATCAGCCTCGACGGCGGCCACGTCACCGGCCGGGCCCTGGGCAGCACCGACGGCTCCATCGACGTGACGGTGGAGCAGGGGGCCGGGCCCATCAGCCGGGCCCTGGCCGAGGTGGTGACCGACTACAACTCCCTGGTGAGCTACCTGCACTCCGAGGCCGACCTGCTGCGCCCCTCGCTGGCCGACCGCGTCACCCGCCCCACCGAGCAACTGGCCGGGGCCCTGGTCGAGCTGGGCTTCAGCCCCAACCTGCAGGGCCGCCTGGGTATGGCCCTGGACTTTGAGACCACCGCCGAGGCGGACTTCACCACGGTGCGTTCGGTGATCCTGGGCGAGCAGGGCTGGGCCACCCGGCTGGGCCAAAAGCTGACCGAGATCCAGGCCACCGGGGTGGAGGCCTTTGCCGCCGAGCTGGGGGTGGAGCCGGCCCTCTCGGCCCGGCGCCAGGCCTGGGCCCTGGTGGAGAGCCTCTCGCGGGGCATCATCGGCGGGTACTACTGAGCGCGACCCCGGCAGCCGGCCGGGGACAAGTAAGACGGCCGGACCTGTTACCAGGCCCGGCCGTTGGTATTGATGCGGTGGCTGCGATGGTCGCCGCGCTCCGGCCGGCGGCGTTCACCCATGTCTGACTATCCCCGGCCCCCGTCCCGGCTTCGCCCGCCCCCCGCCTACGCGCGACGGCCCGGCGAGCCGGCCAACGCTGGTTTCCGCTGGTCCCGCCTGTCCCCGCCTACGCGCGACGGCCGCCTAACAGCCCGGCGAGCCGGCCGGCGATCAGATGCGCTCCTGGGGCAGGGTCATCTTGGGATTCTCCACCTTGGGCGGGGCCACCAGGTCGCGGCGTTCGGAACTGGTGGGCAGCTTTTCGGTGTCGTCTTTTTCGGCCAGCTTGACGCGGCAACTGCGCAGGTAACCCAGGGCTTTCTGGTAGAGCCCCACGTCGGGGTACTTGGTGAGGACCTTCTTGAAGCGCCCCATGGCCGCCTTGTAGTTCTTGGTGCGGTAGTAGAAAACCCCGACGCTCATGTCGTGGGCCGCCAGGTTGCGCAACGCCTCGGCCAAACGGGGCCGGGCCTTCACCGCCCACTGGCTGGTGGGATAGGCGCTGATCAGGCGGCGGAAGGCGGCCACCGCCTTGGCCGAGAAGGTGGGGTCGCGGTCCGGGGTGAGCATCTGGTTGTGGTAGACCATGCCGATCTTGAACAGGGCGTAGGGCACCGCGTCGTTGGTGGGATGCAGTTGCACAAAGTCTTCGTAGGCCAACACGGCCTCGTCGTAGCGCTCGCTCTTGAAGTAGGCGTCGCCCACCCGCAGGTCGGCCAGCACGGCCAGGCGGCTGTAGGGAAAGCGGTCCTTGATCTGCTGGAACAAATCGGCGGCCTCTTCGTAGTCGCCCTCGCGGTAGTAGGCCTCGGCCTCGTTGGCCAGCACCTGGGCCGGGGTGTCCATGCCCTGCAGGTCGGAGGCGGGGCCGCGCCCGGTGAATATCTGTTTTATCTGGGAACACCCGGCCCCGGCCGCCAGGGCCAGGGTCAAGCTCATGACCGCGAAAATGATATAGCGTCTCATGCTTGCCAGTTTTCCAGGTAGCGCCCGGCGGCAAAGGCAGCGGTGGCTCCCTCGCCGGCGGCGACCACGATCTGCCGCAGCAGCTTGGAGCAGCAGTCGCCGGCCGCGAATACGCCGGGCTGGTTGGTTTGCTGGTCTGGGTCCACGATGATAAAGCCTGCCTGGTCGGTGGCCACCAGCCCGGACAAGAAGTCGGTGTTGGGCCGGGTGCCCACGAAGATGAAGGCCCCCTGGAACTCCAGGTCCCACTCCTGGTCCTTTTTGAGGTCCTTCAGGCGCACCTTTTTTACCTGGCCGTCGCCGACGATCTCCAAGGGCACGTTGGACCAGAGTACATCGATCTTATCGTTTCCCAGCACCCGCTGGGCCTCCACTCCCTGGGCCCGCAGTTGGTCGCGGCGGTGGATGAGATATACCTTGGAGGCAAACCGGGTGAGCACGTTGGCCTCTTCCACCGCGGTGTTGCCGCCGCCGAAGCAGGCCACCGGCACGTCGCGGTAGAAGGGACCGTCGCAGGTGCCGCAGTAGGACACGCCTTTGCCGGTGAGTTCTTCCTCGCCGGGGATGCCCAGCTTGCGGGGCGAGGCGCCGGGGCAGAGGATTACCGCCTTGGCCCGGAGGTCACCCTTGGGGGTGGACAGGACCTTGTAGGGCCCGTCCACGGCCAGGCCGGTCACCTCGTTGCTTACGATTTCCAGGCCGAACTTCAGGGCGTGATCGCGCATGCGGTCGGCCAGCTCAAAGCCGCTCACCCCGTCAACGTCGCCCGGCCAGTTTTCCACTAGGTCGGTGGTGAGAACCTGTCCGCCGGGGCTGAGGCGCTCCAGCAGCACTACATCCATCAAGGCGCGGGAGGCGTAGAGCCCGGCGGTGAGCCCGGCCGGTCCGGCCCCCACTATCACTAAGTCACGGGTTTCCATGGCACTCGGGGGGAAGCGCGCCCCCACGGGTCAGGGGCGCTGGTTCGCGTGCTTTAGAGGGCCTTCTTGATGGCCTCTTCGATGGCGGCCTTGCTCACGGCCCCGGTGATCTGGTCCACCACCTCACCGCCCTTGAACAGGATGAGGGTGGGGATGGCCCGGATGCCGAATTGGCCCGGGGTGGTGGGGCTTTCGTCCACATTGAGCTTAGCCACCTTGACTCTGTCGGCGTAGTCTTCACTAAGCTCTTCCACCACCGGCGCGATAGCGCGGCAGGGGCCGCACCAGGAGGCCCAGAAGTCCACCAGGACCGGGAGGGTGCTCTTGAGAATTTCCGCTTCAAACGTATCGTCACTAACCTGTAAAACGTTTCCCGCCATGGGTCTTATCTCCTTGACGCGGCTGTGTATATCCGGGGCGTGGCCGTCCCGGCGTCTAATTTATTGCATGTTACCATGTTCTGTATAGTCACTGCCAGGGGGTTTGTCAATCGCACTCCCGGGTGACCTGGATCGACACCAGGGGCATAGCCATCTGACATGACAGCAATTTTGGGTTGTGGCCGGGGTGGAAAATGGTTGCGCGATGGGTGGTTTTTTGGCGGGACCCGCCGGCCGTGGTAGGATGAGTGGGCAACCGGTCCGGGGGCGATGGACTTGGCTTAGGCACCGAGGTTTCAGGAGGCGCTCGTGAGCAAACCGCGCACTATATTTATCTGCCAGAGCTGCGGGAGCGCCAGCCCCAAGTGGATGGGGCGCTGCCCGGCCTGCCAGGCCTGGGACAGCCTGGTGGCCGAGAGCGAGCCCGGCCGGGCCGCCCCGGCGACCGGGGTCCGGGTGGTGCCGCTGGCCGGCGCCGGGGCCGGGCGCCAGGCCCGGCTGGCCACCGGCATCGACGAGTTGGACCGGGTGCTGGGCGGCGGCCTGGTGGAGTCCATGGTGGTGCTGGTGGGTGGCGAGCCGGGCATCGGCAAATCCACCCTCATGTTGCAGACCGCCGGGCACCTGGCCGCCGCCGGCCGCAGCGTGCTCTACGTGGCCGCCGAGGAATCGGGACGCCAAGTGGGATTGCGGGCCGAGCGGTTGGGCCTGGAGGGCGCCGAGGTGATGCTGCTGCCGGAGACCTCGCTGGAGGCGGCCCTGGCGGCCATGGCCGACGGCGGCTACGCGGTGGTGGTGATCGACTCCATCCAGGCGGTGCGCTCGGCCGACATGCCCGGCCCGGCCGGCTCCCTGGGCCAGGTGCGCAACGCTGCCACCCACCTGGCGGCCGAGGCCAAGCGGCTGGGCTGCGCCCTGGTCATGGTGGGGCACGTGACCAAGGAGGGCTCCCTGGCCGGCCCGCGGGCCCTGGAGCACCTGGTGGACACGGTGCTGTACTTCGAGAGCGAGCCCGGCTTTCGCCTGCGCCTGATCAGGGCGGTGAAAAACCGCTTCGGGGCCACCGACGAGGTGGGGGTCTTCGAGATGACCGACGCGGGGCTGGCCCCGGTGGCCAACCCCTCGGCCCGGCTCATGGCCCACCGGCCCCAGGACGCGCCGGGGTCGGCGGTGATGGCCGCCCTTTCGGGCACCCGCCCCCTGCTGGTGGAGGTGCAGGCCTTGGTGAGCCCTTCGGGCCTGGCCCAGCCGCGCCGCCAGGCCCTGGGGGTGGACCGCGGCCGGCTGCACATGCTCTGCGCGGTGCTCACCATCCACGCCGGCCTGGACCTGAGCGGGGCCGACGTGTTTGTCAACGTGGCCGGCGGGGTGAAGCTGAGCGAGCCGGCGGCCGACCTGGCCGTGGCCGCGGCGGTGGCCTCCTCCCTGGCCCAGCGCCCCCTGCCGGGCGACCTGGTCTGCTTTGGCGAGGTGGGACTGGCCGGCGAGCTGCGCGCGGTGGGCCGCTCCGGAGCCCGCCTGGCCGAGGCGGCCCGCCAGGGCTTTGGCCGGGCGCTCACCGCCCGCTTGAACCGCCGGCCGGGCGAGGACATCGCCCTGCTCAACGCCGGCCGGCTGGACCAGGCCCTGGGGCTTATCCTGTGAGGTGCGGCTTACCGGGTAAGCCCGGGCGGCGCGCGCCGGCTACCGGTAGAGCGGCAGCACCTTGATGCCGTTCATGTGGCTGCCTCCCCGGCTGCGGTAGCCGATCCAGATGATCCTGGTATCGGAAAAGGGAATGAACTGGCCGGGCGACACCGGGCCGTCGTAGATGGTGGCCTTGCGGCCGAACTGCTGGCGGATAACCACCCGGGTGACATAGGGAGCCACCTCCACCACCCTGATGCCGTAGAAGCTGCCCCGGCCATACCAACTGGGTTGGAAACCCACGGCCGTGGCCAGGCCGCGTCCCGTGGACGACGGCAGGCCTATGGGCCGGGTGGGACCCAGTTGCGCCAGGGCGGCGACCGGCGAAAGGATCAACAGGGCCAGGGCTACCGCCCACAGAAGGGTCGCTGGTTTTTTTATCATGATCGCGCTCCTGCCAAACAAAATTAAGAAGTGACGCGGGTCCGGTCTGCCCGGCAACCGCGCAAATTTTTTATCGGGGTATGAAGATCATCCCAATTCTTTGAGTACCCGGGCACGCACCTGGTGGGGGGCCAAACCGGTTTTACGGCAGATGGCGGCCACGTCGTCGGCCTCGGGGTGGCTGCGCCAGCGGCCCGCCACCCGGGCCTGCTTCACCCGCACCGGGCCCCAGGGGCTGTCCACCGTCACCATCCGCCGGGGCAGGAGCCGGCGCTGGCAGGGGCGCAGCCGCACCCCCAGGCTGGTGGTCTGGGCCAGCACCATCGCGGCCAGCCGGTCGGCGTCGGCCGGGGCGGCCAGCACGGTGAGCGCCAGCCCCGGCCGGCCCTTTTTCATGAGCAACTCCCCGGCGGCCGCGTCCAGAGCCCCGGCGGCCAGCAACCCCTCGATGATGACCGGCAGGTCCTCGGGCGACTGGTCGTCCAGGTGACAGACGATCTCCACCACCTGGTCCGCCTCGGCCGGGTCCCCGGCCGCCTCGCCTAAGAACAGGCGGCAGACGTTGGGGGCCACCGATGAGGCCCGCGAGCCGCCGCCCACCCCCACCGCGCGCAGGGTCATGGCCGGCAGGGGGCCGAAGCTATCGGCCAAGGTGACCGCCAGGGCCGCGCCGGTGGGGGTCACCGTCTCTTCGTCCGCCGGCCAGGGGACCACCGGCACCCCGCGCAGCAGTTCGCTCACCGCCGGGGCCGGCAGGGGCAGGCGGCCGTGGGCGCAGTCCACGAAGCCGCGCCCCAGGGGTAGCGGCGAACAGACCAGACGGGGAGAGCCCAGCCAGGCCAGGCCGGCGCAAAAGGCCACCACGTCCACCAGGGCGTCGGCCGCGCCCACCTCGTGGAAGTGCACCTCCGAGGCCGCCACCCCGTGCACCGCCGCCTCGGCCTCGGCCAGGCGATCAAACACCCGGGCCGCCGGGGCGGCCACCGCCGGGGGCAGGCGCTCCAGCAGGGCCAGGATGCCGGCCAGGTGGCGGTGGGGCTGGTCGCCGGCTACCGTTACTTGCAACCGACCGGCGGCCAGGCCCAGGTGATCCACCGGCTGGCGGCTCACGCTCACCCTATCCAGGCCCAGGCGCTGGACAAGCCCGCGCAGCTCCTCGATCGGCCAGCCCAGCTCCAGCAGCGCGCCGGCGGCCATATCGCCGGACAGGCCGGCACAGGCGTCTATGTACAGGACCTGGGCCACGGCTATTTCTTTCGGCCGGTGGTCTTCTTGGCCGGCGCTTTCTTGGCCCGTGGCTTTTTGGCGGGGGTCTTCTTGGCCGGGGACTTTTTCTTGGCCGCCCGCTTGGGCCGGGCCTTGAAGGGCGTTTTGGTCAGGGCCTCGCCGAGAATCTGGTCCATGTGGCTCACCGGGACTATGCGCAGCTTGCGGCGCACCTTGGGCGGGATATCGGCGATGTCCTTCTTGTTCTTGTCCGGCACCAGCACGGTGGAGATGCCGGCCCGCAGGGCGGCCAGGGCCTTTTCCTTGAGCCCACCGATGGGCAGGATGCGGCCGGTGAGGGTTATCTCGCCGGTCATGGCCACGTCCTCGCGCACCGTGATGCCGGTGAGGGCGCTCACCATGGCGGTGCAGATGGTCACCCCGGCGCTGGGGCCGTCCTTGGGAATGGCCCCGCTGGGCACGTGCAGGTGCAGGTCCAGGTCTTCGTAGAAATCTTTTTTCAGCCCTATCTCGTCGGCCCGGCTGCGGGTGTAGGAAAGCGCCGCCTGCACCGACTCCTTCATCACCTCGCCCAACTGGCCGGTGATGGTGAGGTTGCCCTTGCCGGCCAGCAGGGACACCTCCACCCGCAGCGGCTCGCCGCCGAACACGGTCCAGGCCAGGCCGGTGGCCACCCCCACCTCGCCCTCGCCCTTGTCGTCCTCGGGCAGGTACTTGGGCGTGCCCAGCAGCTTGCCCACCGTGGCCGCGCTGACCCGGAAGGGCCGCTTGCGCCCCTCGGCCACGCGGCGGGCCAGCTTGCGGCAGATGGCCCCCAGCTCGCGCTCCAGGTTGCGCAGCCCGGCCTCGCGGGTGTAGCCGGTGATGGTCTCCATGATGGCCGCGTCGCTGATGGAGATCATCGACGGCTTGAGGCCGTTCTCCTTGATCTGGCGGGGCAGCAGGTGCCGCCGGGCGATGATCACCTTTTCCTCGTCGGTGTAGCCGGAGAGCTCGATCACCTCCATGCGGTCCAGCAGGGCCTCGGGGATGGTGTCGTCCAGGTTGGCCGTGGTGATGAACATCACCTTGGACAGGTCAAAGGGCAGGCCCAGGTAGTGGTCGCTGAAGGCGTTGTTCTGCTCTGGGTCCAAGACCTCCAAGAGCGCGCTGGTGGGGTCGCCCCGGAAGTCGGCCCCCACCTTGTCCACCTCGTCGATCATGAAGACCGGGTTGTTGCTGCCGGCGGTCTTGAGACCCTGCAGGATGCGTCCCGGCAGGGCCCCCACGTAGGTGCGGCGGTGGCCGCGTATCTCGGCCTCGTCGCGCACCCCGCCCAGGCTGATGCGGTGGAACTTGCGGCCCAGGGCCCGGGCGATGGAGCGGCCCAGGGAGGTCTTGCCCACCCCCGGAGGACCCAGGAAGCACAGGATGGGTCCCTTCATCTTGGGGTTGAGCTTGCGCACCGCCAGGTACTCCAGGATGCGTTCTTTCACCTTTTCCAGGTTGTAGTGGTCCTCGTCCAGGATGCGGCTGGCCCGCTTGAGGTCCAGGCGATCGCGGGTGCTCTTGGACCAGGGCAGGTCGATGATCCAGTCCAGGTAGGTGCGGATGATGGTGGCCTCGGCCGCCTCGGGCTGCATGCTCCCCAGGCGGTCGATCTGCTTGTTGGCCTCGGCGGCC
>JAMOVV010000177.1 GCA_027067385.1 Desulfarculaceae bacterium | reverse complement strand
TGTGGGCCGCCAACACCACCGCGTCGGTGGACCGGCGCCCGCGGGAGCGCTCCTTTTCGATCTGGTCGATCATGATGATGGCGTTGTTGATGATGATGCCGGTGAGGCTGATGAGCCCCAGCATGGCCATGAAGCCGAAGGGCGCGTTGGTGGCCAGAAGCCCGAAGGTGATGCCCACCATCATGGGCGGGATGGTGAGCACGATGATGAGCGGCCGGCCCAGGGAGTTGAACTGCCAGACCAAAAGCAGCACGATGAGCCCCATGGCCAGGGGCACCCCGGCCATGATGGAGCTCTGGGACTTGGCCGACTCCTCCCACTCGCCCCCGTAGTTGATGCGATAGCCCAGGGGCCAGTCCGGCGCGGCGCTGAGCCGGGCCAGGATGGGCCGGATATCGTTCATGACCTGGCTGGCGAAACGCCCGCGCACCTCCCCCAGGATGGTGAGGGTGCGCACCGCGTCGCGGCGGCGGATGTTGCTGGGCTGAAAGGTGAGCTCCGGCCGGGCCAGTTGCGAAAGCGGCAGGCTGCGGCCGGTGCGCCAGGAGTAGACGTTCAGCCCCTCCAGCTTGCCCAGGTCCTGGCGGTAGGCCTGCTGGGCGCGGATGACGATGGGGATCAGCTCCTTGCCCTCGCGGAACTCGGTCACCGGCATGCCCGAGATCTGGGTCTGGAGGGAAAGGGCTATGTCGCGGCTGGTGAAGCCGGCCCGCTTGGCCTTCTCCTGGTTGATCTGGATGACCAGCTTCTTGGTCCAGGCCCCCCAGTCGTCGTGCAGGTTCACCAACCCCGGCACTCCGGCGATGGCCTTGCGCACCCTGTCGCGCAGGGCATAGAGAGTGAGGATGTCGGGGCCGCTTATGCGGATCTGGATGGGCGAGCCCACCGGAGGGCCGTTTTCGATCTTGCGGACGTTGGCGCGCAGGTCGGGAAAATTGGCCGCCAGGTAGCGGCGGGTGACGCGCACCAGGCGTTCCATGTCCTCGATGGTGCGGGTGTTGACCACCAGCCGGGCGTAGTGGGGCCCCTGGTCGCGCATCTCCAGGTTGAGAATCCAGCGGGGGCCGCCGTTGCCCACGAAGCTGCCCACCGAGGTGACGCCCTTTTGCCGGAGCAGGAACCTCTCCAGCCGGCCGGCCCGGGCGGCGGTGAAGCGGATGTCGGTGCCGTAGGGCTGGTAGAAGTCGATGTAGAACATCTCGCGGTCGTTGGGCGGGAAGAATATGTTGGGCACGAACTTGAAGGCCCACAGCGACACCGCCAGCAAGGCCACGGCCGCGGCCAAGTGCAGCCAGCGATGGCGCAGGTTGAAAAGCAGCACCGCCCGGTAGGCCCGGTAGATCCGCCCGTCGTAGCGCTGCACCTTGTGCACCGGCTTGAGCAGGCTGTAGCTCATCAAAGGCACCATGGTCAGTGCCAGCAGCCAGGAAGACAGCAGGGTGATGGTGATCACCACGAACAGCGAGAAGCAATACTCGCCCACCTTGGACTGGGCGGTGGCGATGGGCATGAAGGCGAAGATGGTGGTCAAGGAGGCGGCCAGCATGGGCTTGGCCAGGCCGCGGGCCGCCTCCACGCAGGCCCGGAAGCGGTCCTGCCCCCGGGAGATGCGCACCAGTATCTCCTCGCTGACCACCACGCCGTTGTCCACCAGCATGCCCAGGGCGATGATGAGGCTGGCGATGGAGATGCGCTGGAGATTCACGTCGAACAAGGGCAGCAGGATCATGCACAGAAGCATGGCCATGGGCACCAGCGCCCCCACCACCAGACCGGTGCGCGCGCCGGTGAAGAACAGCACCACCACGAAGACGAAGGCAAAGGCCTCCACCAGGTTGATCATGAAATTGCGGATGGCCTGGTCCACGAACTTGGGCTGATAGGCCACCACCCCGAAGTCGATGCCCACCGGCAGATCGGCCAGGAGCTCCTTGAGGCGCCGGCGCACCCGGGGGCCCAGCTCGGTTATCTTGCCGCCTTCGGCCATGTTCACGGCCAGGATCAGGGCGGGGCGGCCGTTGAAGCGGGTCAGCACCCGGGGCGGGTCCACGAAACCGCGGCGCACCTGGGCCACGTCCTCCAGGTACAGGCTCTGGTTGGAGCCCGGCGGCCGCAGGGAAACCTTCTTGATCTGCCGTACGCTCTTGAACTCGCCGCTGGGCTCCAGCACCACCCGCTCGGGCCCCACCAGGGCGTTGCCTCCGGGCTGGACGATGTTCTGGCTGCGCAGGGCCTCGGCCAAGGCGGCGGGGCCGAAGCCATGCTCGGCGCCGCGGGCGTTGGAGAACTCCACGAAGATGCGCTCGGCCTGCTCGCCGTAGATCTCCACCTTGCCCACGTCCTTCAGCTTGAGCAGCTCGTCGCGCACGTCGTCGGCCACGTCCTTCATCTCGCGGTAGCTGAAGCCGTCGCCGGTGATGGCCACCACGATGCCGAAGACGTCGCCGAACTCGTCGTTGACCACCGGCTGGCGGCAGCCCTGGGGCAGCCGGGGCGCCACGTCGGCCACCTTGTTGCGCAGCTTCTGCCACACCGGCTGCATGTTCTTCAGGTCTTCGCGCATCTGGATGGTGATCACCGAAAGGCCGGTCATGGACTGGGAGGTGACGAAGTCCACCTCGGCCATCTCGCGGATCTTCTTCTCCAGCTTGTCGGTGACCAGTTGCTCCACCTTGCGTGGCGAGGCACCGGGGAAGACGGTGGTCACGGTGGCGGCGCGGATGGTGAAGTGGGGATCCTCCTGGCGGGGGATGGTGAAATAGGACAGCAGGCCCAGAAGCACCACCAGGGTCAACAGCACCCAGGTGGTACGGTTGTTCTTGAGACACCACTCGGCCAGGTTCATGCCCGCCGGCCTTTCAACCACTGTTCGCGGGGAATCACCCGCACCTTCTGCCCCTCCCGCAGCCGGTGCACCCCGCGGATCACCACCAACTCGCCGGGCTTGAGCCCGCTTTTTACCTGCAAACCACGGGAGGTGAAGTCACCGGTGGTCACCTGGCGCTTGTGCACGGTGTCGGTCTTGGGGTCCACCACCCAAACGAAGCGCTCGCCGCCGGCCGAGCCGGCCACCGCCACCGGCGGCACCAGGATGAAGCGGTCGCCGGGGCGCGGGGGCAAAAAGAAAGACACCTCGCCCACCATGCCGGGGCGCACCCTGGGATCCTGCTTCAGCAGGCGCAGCTTGACCGGATAGGCGGTGAAACGTCCCGTCTCCACCCCCACCTCGCTCACCACGGCCTGGAACTTGGTGCCGGGCAGGGCGTCGAAGGTTACCTGGGCCATCTCGCCCACCTTGAGGCGTCCGATGACGCCCTCGGGCACGCCGATCTCCACCTCCAGTTGCTGGTCGGAGCTGAGCACCGCCACCGGCGTGCCCGGGGCCACGCTCTGGTGCACCTCCACCGGCACTGCGGCGATGGAACCGGCCATGGGCGCCCGCAGCACGCAGTACTCCAGTTGCCGCCGGGCCAGTTCCAGGTGGCGCTGGGTGGCCTCATAGGCCGCCAGCTTGGACTCGTAGGCCGCCCGGGCGCGGTCCAGATCGCCGGCCGAGGAGCTGCCCACCTCGTAAAGCTCGCGCACCCGCCGGTAGTCGCTCTTGGCGGCCTTGAGCCCGGCCTGCACCCGGGCCAGCTCGGCCATGAGCTGCCTGACCTTGAGGCGGTAGTCGGTGGGGTCCAGGCGGGCGATGACCTCGCCGGCCTTGACCTTCATGCCCACCTTGGCCGGCAGCGAATCGATGGTGCCGCCCACCCGGAAGCTGAGGCGGGTCTCCACCGCCGCCCTGGCCACGCCCGAGTAGCTCAACTCGCGGCGGGTGGCCGGCGGCTTGAGCCTGACCACCACCACCGGCCGCACCACCGGCGGCAGGGGTTTCTCATGACTGCGGGGCTTGCAGGCCGGCGCCGCGGCCAGCAGCAGGGCCAGGCCCCACAGCGCCGTCTTGGCATAGGCTCTCATTGGCTCCTCTCCTGCCCGGCCGCCTGCCGGCTGCGCAGATAGCGCTGGACCCCTTGCAGCCAGGCATCCAGCTCGTCCCGGCTGTGCCCGGCCTCGAACCAGGACAGGGCCCGTTGCAGGCGGTAATAGTCGTTGATGAAGGCGTAGACCGCAAGGGTGGCGGACTGGCGCTGGCGAAGCGCCTGGTTCTGGGCGTCCAGCAGGTCGATGAGCCGGGCCTTGCCGCGGGCGTATTTGTCCTGCACCACTTTCAGGTTGCGGGCGGCGTTTCGGTAGGCGCGGCGGCTGAGGCCGATATGGGGATGGGTGTAGCTCATGTTCTCCAGGATGCTGCGCACCTGTTGCTCCAGCCGCTGGGCCGCCAGCTCGCGGGTCTTCTGCAGGCCGCGCAGCCGGGCCCGGGCCGCGGCCAGCTCGGCCGCCCGGCCGCCGCCCTCGTAGAGGGGGAAGTTCAGCACCACCGCGGCGCTCCAGTCGTGGCGGTCGGAGATCGGCGGTGGCGCGGTGAAGACCACCGGCGGGGCCACCCCGTAGCGGCGGTCGATGATGTAGCTGTAGCCCAGTTGGGCCTGGAGAGTGGGCAGGTAGTAGCGCCGTCCCAGTTGGGCCACCTTGATGCTGAGCGCTTCCAGGGAGCGGTCCAGGGCCTTGAGCTCCGGCGAGTTGGCCTGGGCCTGGCGGATGAGGTAGGGCTCCAGCAGCCGCACCTGGCGCCGGTTGGTCACCACTTGCAGCATGCGCCGCAGCAGATAGGTTGCCTGGCTGTCCAGGTCCAGATCCCGCGCCCGCCAGCGGCTGTCCTGGGGCTGGTTGAGCACCTGGTTAAGCGCCGTGAGCGCCTGTTCCAGGCGGGCGCGCCGCCGCACCAGGGCGCTCTTGCGCTGGGCCTCGGCCGAGGCCAGGCGAAAGAGTTCCTCCTTGCCGGACATGCCCACCCGCACCCGCACCCTGGCCAACTCCAGGTTCTTCTGGGTGAGTTGCAGGTCGTTTTCCGCGATGCGCACCAGGGCCCGGGCGGAGAGGTAGCCCAGATAGCGCCGCGCGGCCAGGGCCATGAGGTCCAGGCGCTTGGCCTCCTGGCGCTGGCGCGCCCCCTGGCTCAAGCGGCCGGCGGCGCGGTAGCCGCTGACCACCGCGTCGTCGAAGATAACCTGGCTCAGGGTGACTCCGGCGGTGGTACGCGCCTTGGGCAGAAACCCCATGGAGGCGTCGGCCCGGTCCGGGTCCACCCCCTGGTAGAGGCTCTTGGCCTCCAGACGGGGCAACAGGTAGGAAAGGGCCCGCCGACGCCGCTGGCGGGCCTGCTCGCTACGAGCCTTCTGTACCTCCATCTCCAGGTTGCGCCGCGCGGCCATGAGCATGGCCTGCTGAATGTCCAGGGCCCGGCCGCCCGCCGGCTCGGGGCTGCCGATCCAGGTGGCGTCCAGGTAGAGCGCGAAATCCGGCCAGTAGCCCACCGCCCGGGCGGTGGCCGCATTGATGAACAGCCGCTCCTCC
>JAMOVV010000176.1 GCA_027067385.1 Desulfarculaceae bacterium | reverse complement strand
GCCAGTCTTTGTCACTACTAATTTAAGAAAAGTTCCTGGACAATCCGCCGCCGCTTAATCTAAGAGCTGAACGGATTTTTACCCCTAGGCCCCAACCCCGCGGCTCACAACCCGCGCGGTATCCCGGCCCTAGCCGCCCCGGGATGATTCCGGCCAACCAGCAACCCACATTAACATACCCAATTTGGCATGTCATCATTGGCGTTAAAAGCGGTCGCGTAATCAAGTGCCGGTGACCATCACCAGTGCACAGCAAATATTTCAACCTGTTTATCTCCCAAACCTCGCGATTACATGACATGACGGACTTGCCTGGCTCTTCTTTCATCCGAGCCGCATAATAAAACCGCCGGACCAATGGTCCGACGGCTATACCTACCACGCCTGGTTTTCCCGGTGCCCCCAACCGACCCAGGGTCCCTGGTCACCTGGCGCACCGGCCGGCCCGTCACCGAGCCATGCTATACCGGCTACATCCTCAACAGGGTCAGCACCCGGTCTCCGTTGGTTATCTCGATCTTGTCGCCCGAAAGCCACTTGACGGTCATGTTGTCCGTGCCCCCCGAGGTGGTCACCGCCAGGTTGGCGCCGCTATAGACATAGGTCATCGGGGTCACCATCCACACGCCGGTGCCATCGGCCCTAAACACCACCGTGTAACCCACCGAGCTACCGTCGCTGCTTTCAATGATGGTCCAGATGCCCACCAGCGAGCCGGTGGAGCCGCCGTCGCCGCTGCTGGAGGTGCAGCCCGCCGCGACCAGCCCCGCCAAAACCATCATCACCGCCAAGCCCAACCAAAGTAACTTTTTCATCACCCCTCCTTGATGGAATCGCTCAACCAAAAAACTCCCCGTCCGTTATGATACACCAACGATCATAATCGCAAAGCCGCAACATACTACGGGGCGCTGGGGGCTATTGACATGCGCCGCAATCGTGGCAGGCTTAGGGCATCACCAGTCTCGGGGAGGATCATCGTGCAGGTAAGCGACGCCATCGAACAAAGAAGCAGTTGCCGCGCCTTCTTGGACCAGCCCGTGGAGCGCCCCACCCTGGAGCGCCTGATGCAGCTCACTTGCCGGGCGCCCAGCGCCATCAACCTGCAGCCGTGGCAGTTCACGGTGGTGATGGACGCCGAGGTGCCCAGGTTGTCCAAGAAGCTGCTGAGGGCGCACACCGAGCGCGGGGTGGGCTGCAAACCGGATAGCCAACAGACCCTGCCCCAGGTCTACCTGGAGCGCCAGGACGCCCTGTCAGTGGGCATGAAACCGCTGCTCCTGGAGGCCGGGGCCGAGTTCGCCAACTTCATCAACCACGGCTCGCTGAGCTTTTACGGCGCGCCGGTGGTGGTGGTGGCCACCCTGGACCGGGTCTTTGCCCAGGGCCGCGCCCTGGACGTGGGTATCGCCTTGGGCTGGCTGCTGCTGGCCGCCCAGGAGATGGGCCTGGCCACCTGCCCCATCGGCCTGGTCTGCGCCTACGAAGACGTGATCAAGGACTTCCTCAATATCGACCCGGGACGCCAGGTGGTCCTGGCCGTGGCGGTGGGCTATGCCGATGAACAATCGCCGGTGAACCGCATGCGCACCGAACGCGCCAAACCCTCCGAAGTCATCCGCTGGTATTAGGCCGCAGGCTGCGGCTCCCATATGGGCCGGGGCGTCTGAAGCAAGGGCCGCCGCTATCATTCAATTGCCACCGGTCAGGCGAGAACTTGGAGGCTTGGTGAAAGAGGCGTGCCGGCGGCGTGCCGCCGCAGCCATATGGGCCGGGGCGTTGTCGGCGAGGGCTGGCGCTATCATTCAATTGCCACCGGTCAGGCAAAAACGACCCGACGTACAGTCGGCCGCGAGCGGAGGACAAACGGGGGACGAATCAAGAGCGTGTGGACTTGGACCTATATGGGTGTGCAAGCATTGCACCGGCCCTAAAGTCGGCCGCGAGCGCAGGATAACGGGGGACGAATCAAGAGCGTATGGACTTGGACCTATATGGCTGCACAGGCACTGTGCCTCGACGTAAAGTCGGCCGCGAGCGCAGGATAACGGGGGACGAATCAAGAGCGTATGGACTTGGACCTATATGGCTGCACAGGCACTGTGCTAGCGGATCATGTTGGTTACTTCGGCATTGACCACGTTGTAGATTTCTTCGTCAGTGCCAAAGATATCGACCACACAGCGGTGGTTGATGAGGGTTTCCACGATAAAGGCGGTGATATATAGGCTGATACGGTTGGGGCGGGGCACCAGGTTTCGCAGGGGTGCGATGGCGAACTGGATATCAAAGTCTTCGGCCTGCAGCAACACGCCGAGGGAACCGGCCAATTGTTCTTCAACATCGCGCTGGTTGGTGGTTTCGATGAGCTGGGAGCCCACCAGTTTCATGGCCAGCTTTTGGGCCAGTTGGTCGGCGCAGTCACTCAACTGATGAAGCTGGCGTCCCCAGGCGGACTGTCTCGAGCTCTCCAGGCGGGAGATGAGACTTTCCTCGCGATAGTTGATGTGAAAATCACCGCCCATGGCTTTGACCTCCATAAGGGATGCCCGGCGAGGCATGAAGGCGCCCTCTTGGCAAGGAGCTCGTTTTCCGCGAGCCGCCGGGGATATCACCTTCCCGATGGGTGATTTATTATCAGTCTCATGGTCGGTTGGCAATGGTAAGTTTGTTGGATGAGTGAAAAAATGTGTTGTGGCTTTTTCAACCTCCTCTGCCCGCCGGAGCTGGAAGACGAGGCCTGGATGATCGAATCGGGCGGTGAGATGCCGGAGGTCTCACTGGCCGAGTCGTTGCAGCATCTGGGCCCGGTGGATTCCGAGGGATTGCGTTGTTTACAGGCGGCGGTGGCCCGGCGCTACCTGGCCATGATCCGGCGCGACCTGGACCCGGGCAATCGCGGCGCCTCGCATTTCCGGGGCTTGGAGCGCGCCCTGGCCAACCTGCGGCGACTGGAGAATTTCCTGGCCCGGGTGGGCTGGGAGTTACCGGCGGCCGAGCGGGAGGCCCTGGGCCGCGAGCTCACCTGCTACATGCTGGCCGAGGAGGCGGAGCTGGCCGCTGGTCGGGGGTACGTCACCTGTCGGCCGGAGGAGCTTCGGGAGCTGTTGTCGCTCCTGGGGCGGGACCCGGACCAGGCCGCGGCCCTGGCCGCCGCGGGCAGAGGCTTGCCGTTGTTGGACTTCTTGGGGCTGGCCGCCTTAGGGCGCATCAGCGGAGTGGCGGGACGCCTACGGCGGCGGCAATTGGAGGACCAGGTCTGCCTGGAGGTCATAGACGATAGCGGCCGGGTAAAGGCGGCGACCGTGCTGTCGCTCTCCGGCCCGGCCGGACCAGACCCGCAGGCGCATCAGCGCGCCCGGCTGGTCTGGCGCCTGGCCGGTGGTGATTAGCGGCGGTGGGGGGCCAGTTGTTTTAGCAACGACGGCGGCACCGGGAAGCCCAGCTTCAGCGCTATGTCGGCATGCTTGATGGCCTGGCGCCACTGTTTGCGCAGGGTGTAGGCGGCGGCCAGGTTGGCGTGGGCGGCGGCCAGGCGGGGGTCGATATTCACGGCCTTCTGAAACTCGATGATGGCCGATTTGAGCTGTTTTTTCCTGACAAAGATGATGCCCAGGTTCACGTGGGCCTCGGCGAAGCGGGGGTTGATCTCCAGGGCCTTGCGGAAGGCGGCGGCCGCCTGGTCCAGGCGCTGGGTCGCGCCATAGATCAGTCCCAGGTCGCTGTAGGCCTCTTCCATGTAGGGGTTGAGCTTCAGGGCGGCCTGGAGCTGCAACTCGGCCACGTCGCGTTGGCCCTGGCCCAGGGCCAGGGCGGCCAGGTTGTAATGGGCCTCGGCCAGCTTGGGGTCCAGCTGCAGGGCCCGCTTGAAGTACTGCCGGGCGCGCTCGACCTGGCCGGCGTCCATGGCCAGCCTCCCCTTGGCGATGTAGGCCCGGGTGGACTTGGGGTTGACTTTGAGCACCTGGTCCAAAAGGGTTTCGGCCTCCCGCGGGTTGCCGGTAGCGGCCTTTATCCGCGCCTGCATCAGGGTGGCCGGCCAGAAACCGGGGTCGGTGGTGCGCGCGTGTCGGAAGGCCTTTTGGGCCCGCTTGAGGTTGCCGTCGGTTATGGCCACCAGCCCCTTGCTGAAATACACCAGGGCCCGCTTGGAGGCCTTACCCTCGGACTGGAGCTTGAGCACCTGCAGCAGGAAACGGGCGTTGTCGTCGTAGGGGTTGCGCTTGACTGCGCGTTGCACGTGCACCAGGGCGCTTTTTACATCACCGGCGGACATGAACTCCAACGCGGCCATGATCTCCGAACGCGCGGCCAAAAGCGGCGTGCCGGTGGCCGGGGACCGGGGACCGGGCTTGTCCGGCCGAGGCGGCGCGGGGGTGGCGGCCTTGCGCACGGTGAGGGGCGGCTTCTTGGGCGCGGGCCGGTCGAAGCGCATGAGGATAGTGTAGCCTTCTTCGGTGGGGATGATCCGGCTGGGGCGGTGAGGCTTGAGCCCGGCCAGGGCCCGGCGATACTCGCTGCGCAGTCGGCTGTAAGGGACCTTACCCAGGCGGCCGCCCCGGGCGGCGGCCGGCCCCACGGAATACCGTTTGGCCAGGGTCTCGAACCTGGCGCCCCCCGCCAGTTGGGAGCGCAGGCTTTGGGCCAGGGATTTTTGCTTAACCGTAATGAGCCCCAGGTCCACCTGCTGCGCCGCCACCACGGGAGACCACGCTATGATCAGTAAAACACCCAGCAGAAGCGATCGAAAAATTTTCAGACCCAAGTTCATAATCAGCGGCTCCCGGCGGCGCGGCCTAAGGGTTTTATTTGGTTAAGGGTTTTTTGTAACCGCCCGGGTGCACCCTGTCAACCGCTTTCGGCCAGCCAGCCGGGAGGACCGGTTCCCCGGCGGGGTTTTGGCCAGCCGGCTACCTGAGAACCATTCGATTAAACGGCCTTGACTACCCGGGGCCGGTGACCTATACCAATATGTGAACAAGCGCCAAGCAATGTGCACTATTTGGGGTAGTGGGGAGAGATATATGTCCCAAAACGTTTTGGTGGAAAAGTTCAAGGAAGGCTACGAGACGCTGTTTGAGAAAAACTGGCCCTTCTGGGTAGGGGGCATACTGCTGGCCCTGCTGGGCATCCTGTGCATGGCCCTGGGCCGTCCCTGGGGGGTGGCCGGCGGCCTGCGGGTATGGGGAGACTGGCTATTCTACACCATAGGGTTATACCCCGATCCTCCCCACCACGCCTTCTTCGTAAGCAACACCGCTATCCTCACCTGGGGCCTGTTGTTCGGGGCCTTTGGCGCGGCGCTGATGGCCCGCCAGTTCTCCTGGCAAATGGCTCCCACCCTGGAGTTGGTCAAGGGCTTCATCGGCGGCATCTTCATGGGGGTGGGCTCGGCCCTGGCCGGCGGCTGCAACGTGGGTGGTTTCTACAGCGCCCTGGCCGCCGGCTCGGTGAGCGGGTTCGCCATGATGGTGGGCCTGCTGATAGGCGCGCTCATCGGCCTGAAATACCTCTTGTGGGAGATCGAGCACATCACCTCCAAGCCGCCCAAGCAGAAGGACAAGGAAGGCGGCTTCGACTGGAAGAAAATCCAGCCCTGGTTGGGTGCGCTGTTCTTCCTTTTCCTCATCGGATGGGCCTACTGCCTGTCCACCCGGGCGCTAACCGTGCCGGGCAACCTGATGCTCTTGGCGGCGGCCATCGGGGTGGTAATCCAGCGTTGCCGCTTCTGCTTCGTGCGCGCCTTCCGCGATCCCTTCATGACCGGTGAGGCGGTGGCCACCAAGGCGGTGGCGGTGAGCGTGATGATCTCGGTCATCGGTTTCTTGCTCATCAAGTGGACCCGGGCTGACTGGGAGATGGTCTACGTGTATCACCACTGGATCGGCGGCCTGGTCGGCGGCGTAGTCTTCGGCATCGGCATGCTGCTGGCCGGCGGTTGCGGTTCGGGCTCGGTGTGGCGCGCCGGTGAGGGCCAGATCAAGCTGATCATCGCGGTGATCACCTTTGCCCTGAGCAACAGCATCTTCAAGCATTATATTTGGACCAAGGACGTGGCCCAGGCCTGGGGCGACCCGGTCTTCCTGGCCCAGGCCACCGGGTATTTCTGGGCCATCATAATCACCTGCGTGGTGATGATCCTATGGTGGGCCATCATGGTTTGGAACGAAGAGACCGATAAACTAACCATGGTTTAAAAACCAGGCAAACACCAGCCGCAAGGAGAAGAAACATGGCAGAGTGGACCCCGGATGAGGTTTTGGACGCACGTGGACTGAGCTGTCCCATGCCCATCCTCAAGACCAAGAAGCTGATGAAGAAAATGAAATCGGGCCAGATTCTGGAGATTCAGGGCACCGACCCCGGCACCCGTAACGACCTGCCGGCCTTCACCTCCCGCTCCGGCGACGAGTTCCTGGGCGAGGAAGAGCACGACGGGTACATCAGCTTCTTTCTCAAGAAGGCCTAGCCCGCCGCGTGTGCGGCCTGCCAGCGCATAACAGGGGGCCGGTGCCAACCGGCCCCTTTTTCATTGCGCGGCATAGATGTAGAGGTGGGTAAGCTCGGAATTGAGGAAAAAGGTGGACTGCTCGACCTTGTCGGCCCGCTCGGCAAAGCTCACCACGATCTTGTGGGGGGCCTCCACCCACTCCAGGGCCCTGACCTTGGGCAGCTCCACCACCGGGTCCACCACGAAGGCCACCTCCACCCGGGGTACCTCTTGCGAGGCGTCCACCCCCACCAGGTCGATGCGGTCGCGGGTGGACTTGGGCGGCTTCCAGGCGGCCACCGGCGTGAGCCCCATCTCGCTCACCGCTGTGAACAGCAGGCAGACCAGGTTCTGCCGAATCACCGCCTCCTGGCGCATGGCCTGGGGTATGGCCTCCACCGCCCGGCGCATGGCCTGGGCCAGGGGTCCCAGCTTTTCGCGCATGTGGTCCTCCTTTGCTAACCCGTCCCGGCCAGGCTAACTTATGTCGCCCGACGAGTCAAAAGCCAAGCCCGCTTCCCTGGGCTGGACCGTGGCCATCACCGGGGCGGCCCTGGCCCTGGCCGCGGTTATGGCCATGGCGTGGTGGCAGGAGTCGCACCGGCCCTGGCAGGCGGAGGTGGCGGCCATCAATGCCGAGCGGGGACGCCGCCTGCAGGCCGCCCTGTTGGCCGCCGGGGCCGACCCGGCCCTGGCCGCCCGGCGCGGGGCCGAGTTGGCCGCCGAACCGCCGCGGGTAATCGCCGTGCGGCCGCGGGCCTTCAACCGCACCGAGCGCTGCCTCACCTGCCACCGCGGTATCGCCGAGATCAGCCCTTCCCACCGGGTGGAGGCGGTGGGCTGCGTGGTGTGCCACGGCGGCCAGGGCCTGGGGCTCACCAAGGCCCAGGCCCACCGGGGGCTTTTGGGGCGCAACCCCGCCGCCCCGGCCACAGCCCGGGTGTCCTGCGGCGGCGCCGCCGGCCGCTGCCACGCCGGCCGGCCCAACCCGGCGGCCAACACCGTCTACCGGGTCCAGCGCACCATCATGGCCACCATGACCGGGGTGCTCACCAGCCTGCGGGTCGCCTGGGGGGCGCAGTCCGACTGGCGGGCGCGCTTCGGCGCGGCGACCGTATCAGACCCCCAGCGGCCCACTCCCGCGCCGCCAAACACCTTGGCCGGCCTGTCCCTGCTGCCGGCCACGCCGGCCGGGCGGGGCTTCGCCGGCCTGGCCGATGACCACTGGAGCAAGTTCTGCGCCCGCTGCCATCTCAACGCGCGGCGCCCCGCCGGCCCCAGCGCCCACGGCCAGGGCTGCGTGGCCTGCCACGGCAACCGGGACCCCTCGGGACGCTACCTGGGGGCCGACGCGGCCATACCCAACCAGGAGCCCGGCCACGCCGCCCGCCACCGCCTGGTGCTCACCCCGCCGGAGGAGAACTGCCGCCGCTGCCATAACCGCTCCGGCCGCATCGGCCTCAACTATCGCGGGTGGATGGAAGACGAGGCCGGCCGGGCCCCCTGGCACGGAGCGCGCCCCAACCGGCAACTCAGCGGCGGCCGGGGGGTGCGCCGCCTGTTGCCCGATGTGCACGCGCAAAAGGGCCTGGGCTGCATCGACTGCCACAGCGGCCGGGAGATCATGGGCGACGGCCGCATTTACGGCCGCATGCGCCACCAGACCGAGGTGCGCTGCGCCACCTGCCACGGCAGCCGGCAGGGCCCGCCCCGCCTGGGGCCGCCGGACCTCTCCACCCGCTTTGAGGCGGCCTACGGTCCCCTGGGCCAGGCCGGCCGGCTGGGGTCCAACCCGCGCCTGGCGCTCAGCGCCAAGGGACGGCCCCTGGGCAACCTGCGCCTGCGCCGCGGCCGCCTGGTACTGCTTAGCCGCTCGCGGCCGGGCCAGGTCCACCCGATACCCCAGGTGGCCGATGACCCGGCCCACAACCTACCCGGCCACCGCCGGCTGACCTGCCAGGCCTGCCACTCCCGCTGGGCCCCCCAGTGCTACGGCTGCCACGACTATCGCAAACCCGGCGCCGACCTGTGGGACTATCGCGCCGGCCGGGCCACCCCCGGGGCCTGGCAGGAGACCCGCGACCTGTACCGCTTCCGGCAGCCGATGCTGGGGGTGAACTCGCGCGGCCGCATCGGGCCCCTGGTGCCGGGGTGCCAGGTGATGCTCACCGAGATGGGACGGCCGGGCGGCGGCAAGCAGATTCTGCGGCGGGGGCCGGCCGGCGGCAGCATCGTGTCCACGCCCATCGCCCCGCACACCACCCGGCGGCGGGTGCCCACCTGCGAGCATTGCCACATGAACCCCCGGGTGCTGGGCCTGGGGCCCGGTCCGGTGCGCCTGGGCGCCCTGACCGCCGAGCCCCTGGCCGACCTGTCCTCAGTGGGCTGGCCGGTGGACTGGGGGACCCTGGTGGACGCCGAGGGCCGGTCGCTTATGGCCACCACCCACGCCGGGGCCCGGCCCCTGGACCGACAGGAACTGGCCCGCGTACTGGGCTGGGCCCGCTGCCTGCCCTGCCACCGCCGGCCCGATGACCCGGTGGTGCGCGACCCGGCCAAGGCCCGGGCCCGTATCGGGCCTGGCGGCGACCACCGGGCCAAACATAAACGCCAGGTGGCAAAGGCCCTGCGATGAAGCGCACCCTGGTCATTGTCTTGTTACTCACCGCTTGGGCGGCCTGGCCGGGTTGGTCCCCGGCCAGCTCGCCGGACGCCGGCTGCCGCGGGTGCCACCCCCGGATGGCCTCGCCCATGCCACCGTCCGGCCGGGGCGCGCCGGTGTCCTGCGTGGCCTGCCACCAGGGAGACGGCCGGGCCACCGCGATCAAGGCCGGCCATGCCGGCATGGCGGCCAACCCCTCGACCCTGGACCAGGCCGAGCGCGCCTGCGGCCCCTGCCACGCCGGCCGAGTGGCGCGGGTGAAACGCTCGCCCATGGCCACCGCGGTGGGCATCATCAACCAGACCCGCTTCCTGTGGGGCGCACAAGACACCCCCGCCCCCCGCTACGGTGTGCGGGCCCAGGCCGGGCTGCGGGCCATACCCCGGCCGGCCGCCTCCGGCCGCCTGGTGGACGACCTGCTGCGGCGACGCTGCCTGCGTTGCCACCTGTGGACCAAGGGGGCGGACACCAACGGGGCGCGACGCTCCGCCGGGTGCGCCGCCTGCCACCGCCCGGCCGGACCCACCGGCCGGCCGCCGGCCGGGCACGGCCTCACCCGGCGGGTGCCGGTGCGCCAGTGCCTCACCTGCCACGCCGGTTGCGGGGCCGGGGCCGAGTACGTGGGCCGCATCCCCCGCGACGCCCACTACAGCGCCCGCTTCCTGGCCGACGACCGCCAGCGCCCCAAGCTGTGGCAGGCGCGCTCCTGGCGGCCCATGCAGCCGGACCTGCACCACCGCGCCGGCCTGGCCTGCATCGACTGCCACCCGGCCGGCGAGATCATGGGTGACGGTCAATTGCGGCCGGCGGCCTTGGCCCACGTGGGCCTGCGCTGCACCACCTGCCACGGCCGGCCGGGCCAGCCGCCGGCCGGACCCCAAGCGGTGACCACCCACGGCGAGCGGTTGGCCCACGTCCAGCGCGACCAGCGCGGCGGGTGGCAACTGACCACCAAGCTCGGCGGCCGGGTCCTGCCCATACCCCGGCTGGCCGCCGGCCCCGACGCACCGGTGGCCCACCGCGCGCCCGGCCACCAGCGCCTGGCCTGCCACGCCTGCCACAGCGCCAGCAACCCGGCGGTGTGGGGACGCCAGGCCATGCGGCTGACCAGCGGTGACCTGCGTCCCTGGCGGGCCATCGCGGCCCAGGGCGACCCGCAACTCCTGGCGCTATTGCGCACCCCCACCGCCCGGCCCGCCGCGCGCGACTGGCTAAGCGGCGACACCCGCCCCGGACTATGGCTGCTCACCACCTTCTTCCGCCGCTATCAATGGCGCGTCTACGGCCGCTCGCCCGACGGCCGGGTGATGCTGCTGGCCCCGCGCTTCGGCTGGCTGCTCACCCGCCCCGGTGCGCCGGCCCGCGCCCGGGTAACCCGCACCACCGGCCAGCGGCCGGGACTGGGCATTTCGCCCTGGCACCCCCACACCACCCGCAAGGCCACCGTGGGCTGCCGGGGCTGCCACGGCGGGGCCCTGGAGGCCGGCCTGGGGCTCACCTTCCAGGCCCAGCCAGGGCCAAAAGCCGCCCCACCTCTGGCCCCGCTACTGTGGCGGCCCCAGGACGAGGGTCTCTCCCCAGACCTGGACTGGACCCGGGTGGTAAACCTAAAGGGCCAGGCCCGGCAGGTATTTTTGGTCCCCGGGTCCCGGCCCTTCAACGCCACCGAATTGCGGCGGCTGCTCTATGGCGGAAAAAAATATACCCGCTGGCTGCTGCGGGCGCTGGAGCAGCAGTGGCCGCGCTCAAAGGACCTGCATACCCACCACGGTGAGAACCACCCAAGACAGTAGCACCGCAAGACCCAACGTCCCGACCAGGCCTATCGGCCGGCCGCCGGCGGGCCGGGCCGGACCCGGCCCCTGGCAAAGCCAGGGCATGCTCCCCAGGAGCAGCCAGGCCACGGCCGGCAATAACAAACCGCCCAACCAAGCCGGCAGGTAACCAAGCAATACCTGCACCCCCACCAAGACCCAAGGGGCCGTGGCCTGGGCCGGGTCTGCGGCCGCGCCCACCGGCGCCAGGCGATAGGCCAGCGCGGCCATACCGAGGGCCGCCAGGGCCAACAGCCCGGCCAAAGCCTCGGCGCGCAGCAAACTCTCGCGGGCGGTGGTCTTGCGCTTCATAGGCCTACTCTAGCCGGCCCGGCGGCCGTTCACAAGCGCCTTGCCCCCTGGCCGGCCCAAAGCTAAAGTAGTGGGCATGATCAACCCCTCGCCCACCAGTCCCGGCCGCCGCACCGCCATCCGGACCCTGGCCGTCATCGCCTGGGCCGCCCTGGTGGCCTTTGCCGGCCTGGCCTTGGGCGCGGTGTTGCGGCTCGTCAGCGCCGGCTCGGCCCCGGCCTCGACCCGCTCGGTGGACCTGGGCCCGCCGGCCAAGGCCAAGCACGGCCTGGTGGCCGTCCGGCAGGGCGTGGCCCTCTTGCGCGACCCGGGCGGCTTCTACGCCCTGGAGCTCACCTGTCCCCACCTCGGTTGCCAACCGGCCTGGGACCAGGCCCGCCGCCAATTCCGCTGTCCCTGCCACGGCTCGGCCTTTGGGGCCGACGGCGCCTTGCTGCACGGACCGGCCAAGCGCGGACTGGCCCATGTCTACCTGGAGCTGGAAGCGGGACGCCTGGTGGCCCACCCGGCTCGCAAAACACCGGCCCCCACCCGCCTGGAGGTCGGCTAGCCCATGGGTTCCTACGGCTTCCTGGCCCACATCCACCCGCCCCGCCTGGACCCGGAGCGCACGCGCTTCACCCACACCTTTTGCCTGGGCGGGCTGGCCCTGGTCCTCTTTTTGGTCTTGGGGGTCACCGGCGTGGTGTTGATGTTCTCCTACGTACCCACCGCCGAGGGCGCGGCCCGCTTCTTCGCCGCCGAGGCCGGCGACTTGCCCTTTGCCTGGTACCTGCGCCGGCTGCACTTTTTGGCCGGCCAGGCCATGGTGGTGGTCCTGGTGCTGCACATGATCCGGGTGATCATCAGCGGCGCCTACCTGCCGCCGCGGGCGGCCAACTGGCTGGTGGGCCTGGGGCTGATGCTGTTGGTGCTGGCCCTGGATTTCAGCGGCTACCTGCTGCGCTGGGACCAGGCCATGCGGTCGGCGGCGGCGGTGGCCGCCAATCTCATCGGGCAGGTCCCCCTGGTCGGCGGGCTGCTCAAGCGCCTGCTGCTGGGCGGCGAGGCGGTGGGCGAGGCGGGGCTGCTGCGCATGTACGTGCTGCACTGCCTGGGCCTGCCGGTGATGACCCTGGTGCTCACCATGTACCACTTCTGGCGCATCCGCAAGGACGGCCGGCCCCTCGGCGGGCTGTAGCCGTCCCCTTCGTAGCCGTCAGGTCAGTCGATCAACTCGGCCAGGTCCGGGCTGCTTTGCTTGATTTGCTTGAGTTCTTTGTCAGCGTGGTGCAGGCGCATCACCGAGCGGACCACCAGGTATATGCCCAACCCGGCCAGGCCGGCGCAGATCGCCAACAGGGGGATCAACAAGCCGGCCAAATCGAGACTGTGCATGCGTTGGGAAAAGGCGATGAGGAAGCTCACCACGCTCATGGGTAGAACCAGGATGGCGATACCGGTGCGCATGGTGGCCAGGTAGGTCCGCTTCTCGGCCAGGACCAGTTGCGCCCGGTTAAGGACTATAGGTTCGTTTGCCGCCATAACACTCCCGCTGCCGTAAAGTTACTACCGGCCACCATAGCACCAAAGCGCCGGTAGCGGTCAACCCATCGGCCCTACGACCGGCGTTCCAACGCCCGGCGGTAGAGGTCTTGGGCCCGGTAGGAGCTGCGCACGTAGGGCCCGCTGGCCACGGCTACGAAGCCCTTGGCCCGAGCCGTCTCGGCCAGGGCGGCGAACCGGTCGGGATGCAAGTATTCCACCACCGGGTGGTGCTCGGCCGAAGGAGCCAGGTACTGCCCCAGGGTGAGCACCCGGCAACCGGCGGCCAGCAGGTCGTCCATCACCGCCGACACCTCGTCGGGCCGCTCGCCCAGGCCCAGCATCAGCCCGGACTTGGTGACCAGCTCCCGGCCGGGCTCGGCCGTCCGGGCCAGCAGGTCCAGCGAACGGTTATAGTCGGCCCCGGGCCGCACCCGTTCATAGAGCCGCGGCACGGTCTCCAGGTTGTGGTTGAGCACCTGGGGACCGGCGGCCAGCACCAACTCCAGGGCCCGGGGGTCCCCACCCAGGTCCGACACCAGGGCCTCCACCGCCATGGCCGGCCGGGCCCGGCCCAGGGCGCGCACCGTGCGGGCCACCAGTCCGGCTCCGCCGTCGGCCAGGTCGTCGCGGGTGACCATGGTGAGCACGCAGTAGTCCAGCCCCAGCTTCGCCGCCGCCTGGGCCACCCGTCGGGGCTCGTCAGGGTCCACCGGGGAGGGCCGGCCATGGCCCACCGCGCAAAAGGCGCAGGCGCGGGTGCACGAGGGCCCCAATAGCAAAAAGGTGGCCGTGCCCCGACCGTAGCACTCGCCCTGGTTGGGGCAATGGGCCTCCTGGCAAACGGTGTGCAAGCGCAGTTGGGCCAGGGCCTGGTCCACCCGCCGGGTGGCGCCGGCCGCGGCCAGGTGGCGGCGCAGCCAAGGTGGCTTGCCAAGTGGACTGTGCGATGAAATCATTAAACTTGATTACCGCCATTAGGGTGTCATATGCAATGATATCGCTAGCGACCTGCTTGTCAATTTTGACGATGGGAAAAACCATGAAGTTTCATAAGGACCACAACGACCTGCCGGGAGCCGACGGACGCGTAATCATCCAGCGGACCCCCGGCGGCACCATGGAGATCAACGCCCAGAGCTCCCGCGACCTGGCCCACGGCCTGGGGGTGGTGCACGCCCTGGAGCGCCAACTGCACACCCTCTTGATGCGCATCATCCTCACCGGCACCGCCGCCGAGCACCTGGCCGGCGACCAGGAGATGATCGACCTGGACCTGTACATGCGGCGCTACGACCTACTGCCCGATCCCCAGGCCGAGGTGCAAAAGCTCCAGCCCCGGGTCAAGGAGCAACTGGAAGCCTATTGCCACGGCTACAACTTGGTGCTGGAGCACCGCAAGCCGGTTTGGGAGATGCGCCTGCTCGGCTACCACCCCAATCCCTGGCGGGTGGTGGACTGCCTGTTGCTGGCCAAGGCCTTTGGCTTCATCGGGCTCATCGAGGCCCAGGGGGCCATGGAAAAACTCCTGTTGCAGATGATCCAAAAAGGGGTGGACCAGGACCGCCTGCGCGAGCTCTTCCCCTACCTGCGCGAGGAGATCGACTACGACCTGCTGGGCCAAATCAAGCTGGACCCCCCGGTGGTGCCGCCCCAGGTGAAGTGGCTGGCCAGCCTGCCCAAGTTCAACGCCAGCAACAACTGGGTGGTCTCCGGACAGCACAGCGCCTCCGGCTTGCCCCTGGTCTGCGGCGATCCCCACTTGGAGGTGAACCGCCTGCCGGCCATCTGGCAAGAGGTGATCATGCGCCTGCCGGATAACAACCTGCTGGGCGTCACCATCCCCGGCATGCCCGGCCTGGTGCTAGGCCGCACCAAACACCTGGCCTGGAGCGCCACTTATTCCTTCATGGATATGATCGACTACCGCATAGAGCGTTGCCAAAAGGGCCACTACGAACGCCAGGGGGTACTTAAACCATTCAAAGAGCGCCACGAGACCATCCAGGTAAAAAAGGGCGAACCCCGCAAGGTGGTCTTTTATGAAAACGACCACGGGATATTGGAGGGCGATCCCCACCAAGAGGGCCTCTACCTCACCCTGGCCTGGGCCGGCCGCCACGACTGCGGAGCCGATATGTTCAACGTCGCCCTGAACCTCAACCAAGCCCGCACCGTGGCCGAGGCCATGGAAATTCTGCGGGACCTACACAGCGCCCCCTTCTGCTGGGCCATCGGGGACACCCAGGGCAACATCGGCTTCCAAATGAGCGGCCGTTTTTTCAACCGCCCCCCGGGAGTGAGCGGCCTCTTGCCCACCCCGGGATGGGACAGCGCCTACGACCCGGACGGCTACATCTCCGGCGAGGCCCTGCCGGCGCTCTACAACCCCGACGACGGCATCATCATCACCGCCAACAACGACCTGAACCATTGGGGCGACAGCGACCCCATCAACCTGCCCATGGGCGCCTACCGCGCCGAGTACATCGAGCAGCTTTTGCGCGCCGGCGGCAAGTTCACGGTGCAGGACATGCAACGCATCCACATGGACCTCTACTCCCTGCAGGCCGAACGCCTGATGGAGATTATCCGGCCCCTGCTGCCCCAGGGTCCTAAGGCCGATATCCTGCGCAACTGGGACCTGCGCTACGACCTCGCCTCCCCGGCCCCCACCCTGTTCGAGAGCATCTACCGCCGGCTCATCACCACCGTCTTCGGCCAGGGCGGGCTCGGCGAACAGGTGATCGACCACCTCTGGGACGAAACCAGCATCATCAACGACTACTACGCCAACTTCGACGACATCCTGCTGCACCAGGACTCGGCCTGGTACGGCCAACGACGGCGCGAGGAGCTGTTTAGGCAGGCCGTAACCGACGGGCTGCAGGCCGAGGCGGCGCCCTACGGCAGCACCCGCCAGGTGGTGCTGTCCCACCTGCTCTTTGGCGGCAAGCTGCCGCGCTGGCTGGGATGGGACCGCGGCCCCATCGGACTGCCCGGCTCGCGGGCCACCATTCCCCAGGGCCAGATATTCACCAGCGCCGGCCGGCTAACCACCTTCGCCCCCTCCTACCGCCTTGTTGCCGACATGGCCACTGGCGAGATGCATACCAACATCCCCGGCGGCTCCAGCGACCGCCGCTGGTCGCCGTGGTACAACAATGAAACCAAGAACTGGCTGGCCGGGGCATACAAGATATTAAAGTAGCCCGGGAACCCCGGGCGCGGGACGAGTCATGCAAGCGAGAAAAGTTTCCGAAACGGCCATCACCATGGCCCAGCAGATGCTGCCCTCCGACGCCAACCCCATGGGCAACGTGCACGGCGGGGTTATCATGAAGAGTATCGACAACACCGCCGGCGCGGTGGCCATCCGCCACGCCCGCAACCAGGCGGTCACCGCCTCCATCGACCGCCTGGACTTCTTCGAGCCGGTCTACGTGGGCAACGTCCTGGTGCTCAAGGCCTGCGTCAACATGGTGGGCACCACTTCCATGGAGGTGGGGGTGCGGGTGGAGGCCGAGGACCTCATCAGCGGCCAGGTGCGCCACACCGCCTCGGCTTACCTCACCTTCGTGGCCCTGGACCCCCAGGGCCGGCCCTGCCGAGTGCCGCCGCTTGAGCTCCAGGGCCCGGAAGAGCACCGCCGCTACAACGAGGCGGTGCAGCGGCGCAAGGTGCGCCTGGCCGAAAAGGAACGCGAACGCCAAGGCCGGCACTAGCCGCCAGGGACAACCGGCCTCAGTCTGCTTCGGGCTCGGCGGCGGTGTCGTCAAAACGGGCGGTGAGCACCAACACGCCTTCATCCAAAGAGGTGCGCACCGGGTAACGCAGCTTTTTGAAGAGCTTGATCATGCCCTGGTTGGAGGGCGTGGTGTAGGCCACCAGGCCGGCGAAACCGTGCTCCCGGGCCCACTGGGCCAGCATCTCCAGGATCACCGCCCCCAGGCCTTTGCCCCGCCACTGCCGGTCCACCGAAAAGGCCACCTCCACCAGGTTGGTGGCGTGGTCCAGGAAATAGCCGCCCACCGCGATGACCTTCTCAAAGCCCTGCTCACCCACCACCGCCACCAGGGTGAGGTCCTTGACGTAGTCGATCTGGGAGACCTCCTCCACTTCCTCGCGCAAAAAGCAGGTCTTCTCGTGGAAAAAGCGGGCCACCACGTCCTCGGGGGCCAGGTTGTAGAAGTGCTCCTGGATGAGCCGCTCGTCCACCGGCCGGGCCGGACGAAACAGCACCCGCTGGCCGTCGTAGTCCCGCGTCTGCTCCAACTGCACCGGGTAGACCCCGTGGTGGAACGATTGCCGCATGGTGCGCTCCGGGCCCAGCAGGCGCAACTCCTTGGCGCTCTCGAACAAGGCGTCGCGGAAATCGGGGTGGGCGATGCTGATCAGGGCCATGGCCCGCTCCTGCAGGCTGCGGCCGAACAGGTTCACCACCCCGTACTCGGTGGCCACCAGTTGCACGTCGCCCCGGGGAATCACCACCGCGGTGTTCTCCAGCATGGGCACGATGCGGCTGGAGGAGCCGTCCAGGGTGGTCGAAGGCAACATGATCACCGACTTGCCGCCGGCCGACTGCTGCGAGCCCCGCACAAAGTCCATCACCCCGGTCACCCCGGACAGCAGGTTATGCGGCAAGGCGTCGCAGGCCACCTGGCCGGTGAGGTCGATCCCCATGGCCACGTTCAACGAAACCATCTTGTTGTGCCGGGCGATGATCGCCGGGTCGTTGACATAGTCCGACGGTAAAAACTCGATGCCCGGGTTGTCGTCGAGAAAGTCGTATAGGTTGCGGCTGCCGATGGCCCCGCTGGCCACGCACTTGCCCTGGTTCAAACCCTTCTTGCGGTTGTTGATCACCCCCAGCCCCACTAGGCGCATGATGCCGTCGGTGAGAAACTGGGTGTGCACCCCCAGGTCGTTCTTGTCCGCAAGGGCCATGAGGGTGGCCTGGGGACTGTTGCCCAGGCTAAGCTGCAGGGTGGAGCCGTCTTCCACCAGCTTGGCCACGTGGCGGGCCACCCGGTTAGCCGCCTCGGAATCCGGCGGCAGGGTGGTGGTGATCAGGTCTTCCTCGTGCTCCACCAGCACGTCCACGTCGCTTACGTGGATGAAACTCTGGCCCATTACCCGCGGCATCCTGGGATTAACCTGGGCAATCACCAGCGAGGCCGACTGCGCCGCGGCCAAGGTCACGTCCACGCTCACCCCCAGGCTCATCCAGCCGAAGTCGTCCGGCGGCGAGACCTGGATGAGGGCCAGGTTTATGGGCAGCAGCCCCGACTTGAACAGGCGCGGCACCGCCGAAAGGTTGATCGGGGTGATGAAACGCTTCTGGGCCGCCAGAGAACGGGGCTTGGCCGAACCCAGGTAGAACGACCGCACGCTGAAGGTGTGGCACTGGCTCTGGTTGGCGATGAGGGTAAGCGGGGTCGCCTCCAGGCTCATCAGGCGCACGATCTCCAGGTCGCTGTAGTTGCACGACTGCCGGGCCAGCTCTTGCACCAGATGCTGCGGCTCGCCGCAGGAAGTGCCGATGAACACCCTCCAGCCGCCCCGGATGGCGGCCAGGGCCTCCTGGGCCGTGCGGCGCTTGGCCAGGTATTGATCGGGCCAGTATAGGTCTCGCGGCATCTGGTCTCCTCCTTGATGCTCCGTGCTGCTAGTTTACACCAACAACCCCGCGACGTAACCCGCCGGGCAGTTGCGAATCACGATCAAATGGCTTGACTAGCGGTGTGCCAATGAGGTTAAGCTGAACGTGGTCCCGGACTGTCCGTTGTGGCCGGCCCGGGTGAAATCCCGCCAGCGGGTTCCAGGAGTAAAAGCATGCGGGTCAAAGAGTGGATGGTAACCGACCTCATAACCGTGACTCCCCAAACCCCCCTGTTGCGCGCCACCAAGGAAATGAAACGCCACAACATCCGCCGCCTGCCCGTGGTCGATCAAGACGGCTCCCTGGTGGGCATCGTCACCGACCGCGACCTCAAGGCGGCCGGGCCCAGCAAGGTCACCACCCTGGACGTGCACGAGCAGTTCTACCTCTTCGGCGAACTCACCGTGAGCGATATCATGACCCCCGACCCGGTGACCATCACCCCCCACGAAACCGTGGAAAAGGCCGCGGTGGTGATGCTGAGCCTCAAGATCAGCGGCCTGCCGGTGGTGGACCAGGGCAAACCGGTGGGCATCATCACCCAGGACGACATCTCCCGCGTGCTCACCGAGATCACCGGGGTTTTTTACGGCGGGGTGCAGTTGGCCCTGTACCTGCCCGACACCGGCGAATCCCTCAGCCGGGTGACCGACCTGCTCACCGCGCACGGCTGCCGGGCCGTCAGTGTCTTGTGCATCAACGACATCCAGCCGGAGAATGTATGCAAAGCCTACATCCGGGTAAGCGAAGACGAATTGGACCGATTGCAGCCGGTTATAGACCATCTGCAAGAGCTCGGCCAGTTCCGCTATGTGGCCCAGGACTCGCTTGATTTGCAGTACCGCCGGCAGATGGAAGCCGAGCAGAGCCACGGCCCGGACAAGTCATCGAAAATTCCCCACTAACGGCTAGTTAGCCGGTCACCACCGGGTAGGGTCTTCCCTCATGGAGATTACGGGGTTCCCCCCATGGTCTCTCACCGCCTTTTTTTACTATGTTTGGTGGTAACCCCTAGCTGTTCCTACCTAACAGGGCAGGGGGCTGATACAAGGCGAACCCGGCGTTAGGGAAGAACCGGCGGCGGGGCGGATGCAGGGCCGGCAGGGGCATAGTATCACCATGCCGGCCGGGACAAGACATGGGGCGGCGGGGGGCGATGGTTCGGCCAGCGCTGCCTCTCACCAGGGTTGACTGCAAGGAGGGGCGGCGCAACACGGCCGACCCATCCCATGAGGAGCTATGAGCGATTTCCCGTTGGCGCGAATTCTGGACTTTGTAAGGACGGTCCCGCCGTTTGAGACGCTAAGTCCCGAAGAACTGCAACGCCTGGTCAACCAGATGGATATCGCCTATTTCCCGCCCGGCCAGGTGGTGGTCCAACAAAACGGCGCCCCGGCCAGCCACCTGCACATCATCCACTCCGGTTCGGTGCGCATCACCACGCGGGAAAAATCAGGCCAAGAGATACTCATCGACATCCGGGGCGAGGGAGACACCTTCGGCGCCTCCAGCATCCTGCGCGGCACCAGCGAACCGTTCTCGGCCACCGCCCAGGAAGACCTGCTCACCTTTGAACTGCCCGGCGACTACTTCCGCGACCTGGTGGAGAACCATCCCAGTTTCCAGCAACACTACATGCTGGCGGTCAACGAACGGGTCCGCGCCCTCAGCGATATCAGCCAAAGCATGCTCTACAGCATGACCGGGGCCGAACCCCTGGGCGAGTTGGCGGTGCGCATGCACACCCGGGTGTCCGAATTGATGAGCCGGGATGTACTCACCTGCTCGGCCGACACCACCATCGCCCAGGCCGCCCGGACCATGACCAAATGCAACGCCGGGTCCATCGTGGTGGTGGACGCCGCCGGCCAGCCGCAAGGCCTGGTCACCGATACCGACTTGCGCAGCCGGGTGCTGGCCGCCGGCCTCAGCCCCGATCTGCCGGTGAAAAAAGTCATGAGCTGGCCGCTCAAGTCCATGCCGCCCCACGCCGTGGCCTACGAGGCCGTCCTGGAAATGACCCGCCACGGCATCCACCACCTGGTGGTCACCGAAGGCGAACGCCTGGTAGGCCTGGTGAGCGACCACGACATCAGCGTCATCACCGGCAACAACCCGGTGGGACTGGTGCGCCGCATCGACAAGGTGGAAACCCTCGAAGAACTGCGTCGCCTGCCCCGGCGGGGCTACCGCGCCTTGTTCATCCTGCTGCGCCAGGGGGTCTCGGCCGAGCTGATGCTGGACCTGCTCTCGGAGTTCCACGACCGGCTCATCGAAAAGACTTTGGAGCTGAGCGAAGACCAGATGGAAGAGTCCGGCCAGGGCCGCGCCCCGGCCGACTTCGCCTGGATGGTCTTTAGCCACCTGGGCCGCCGTGAACCGGTGCCGCCCTTGTTCCAACAACACATGCTGGTCTACTCCGATGTACCCCGCCGCGAACAGAGCCGGGTGCAACAGTGGTTCCTCAACTTCGCCTCCGTGGTGAGCCGCACCATGGAAGAGTGCGGTTTCCCCCCCAGCCAACGCGACGACCTGGCCACCAACCCCCGCTGGTGCAACAGCCTCAGCCATTGGCGCGACACCTTCCGGGATTGGATCCGCCAGCCGGTGCCCGAAACCTTGGCCGAGGTGGGCCACGTGTTCGACTTCCGCCCCATCCACCAAACCGCCAAGCTCACCGAGGCCCTGCATAAGGCCATTTTCGAAGAGATCAAGCGTAATCGCCGTTTCCTGTCCATCGCCGGCAACATGGCCGTGAGCCGCCAGCCGCCCCTGGGCTTTTTCCGCAACTTCGTGGTGGATAAAAACGGCGACTACCTGGAGAGCCTGGACCTGCGGGCTCACGCCTACGGCCCGGCGGTGCGGGCCGGGCGGGTCTTCGCCCTGGAGATGCACACCACCCTCACCAGCACCAACCAACGGCTGCAATTGGCCGCCAACCGCGGCTTGCTGCCCGAAGACCTGCTGGCCGATCTCACCGAGAGCTTCGGCCTGGTGGCCCTGTTCCGCATAGCGCGCTACTTAGAGGCCCGGGCCAAGGACAGCGCCCCGCAAAACCTGGTGGACCCGGCCGAGCTGAACAAGGTGCAGCGCAACATGTTCAAAAAATGCTTCGCCGCCAACGACCGCCTGCGGGAACATATGATGAAACGTTACGGATCATGAGCGACCGTATTGATGGGGAACCTTAGTGAATATATTCGGCGCGCTGCTTTACAATCGCTGGCTCAAGCTACGGCTGGCAGGCAAAGAATTATCCGAACAGGGCCAAGCCAACCTGCGCGCCCTGGAGGGGATGCGGCCGCGCGACCGCTTCCGGGACAAGAGCTTCGTGGTGGTGGACCTGGAGACCACCGGCCTGGACCCTTACAAGGACCGGGTGATAAGCGTCGGCGCCGTCCGGTTCCAGGGAGGACGCGTCCGGCTGGGCGAAATGTTCTGCGAGTTGATCAACCCGGGGCGCGATATACCCCCGGACTCGATCAAGGTGCACGCCATCTTGCCGGACCAGGTGGCCCAGGCCCGGCCGGCCTGGGATGTCTTCGAGGACTTTTTAAAATACCTGGGAACCGATATACTGGTGGCCCACCACGCCCGCTTCGACCTGTTCTTCCTAAACCGGGTGATGCGGGAGCAGTACGGCTTTCGCCTGCAAAACCTGGTGGTGGACACGGTGTTGATGTGCCGGGCGGTGCTGATCGAGCCAGACCCCTACGGCCAGCGCAAGGGGGCCAAGCGCTGCAGCCTGGACACCCTGGCCGAGCTCTACGGGCTGCACGTCCCGGACCGCCACACCGCCATGGGCGACGCCCTGGCCACCGCCCTCATCCTGCAGCGCCTGCTGCCGGAACTGGAAAAGGCCGGCTGGCGCACTATGGCCGACCTGGTCAAGGTGGCCGGAGTGTGGGGATGAACTATCGCTTACAGGCCGGCCCCGGCCGGCTTTAAACAGGGGAGACAACCCATCGGCGCCGCCGACCGCGGGCACCTGGGCGCGCGGTGGGGAGGCGTGGCCCCGGTGGGGCGACTTGTAAACAGTTATGCCATTTTGGTCGCAACTTAAATTTAGGAAGGAGCGGACATGGCTGAAGACAAAGTAGTGGAAAAGGACGGCCTTTACTACCCACCGGAATCGTTTGCCCAAAAGGCCCACATCAAGAGCTTTCAGCAGTACCAAGAGATGTATCAACGCTCGATAGAGGATCCAGAGGGATTCTGGGCGGAAGTGGCCGAAGAATTCTACTGGGAAAAAAAGTGGGACCAGGTGCGCTCCTATAACTTCGCGCGGAGCAAGGGCCCCATCTTCATCAAGTGGTTCGAGGGCGGCAAGACCAACATCTGCTACAACTGCGTCGACCGCAACCTGGAGAAGCTCGGCGGACAGCCGGCCCTGTTGTGGGAGGGCAACGAGCCCGGCGAGGACCGGGTGCTAACCTACCAGGACCTGTATGACGAGGTCACCAAGTTCGCCAACGTGCTCAAGGGCTTTGGCCTGCAAAAGGGCGACCGGGTCACCATCTACCTGCCCATGATCCCCGAGCTGCCCATCGCCATGCTGGCCTGCGCCCGCATCGGGGTGATCCACTCGGTGGTCTTCGGCGGCTTCAGCGCCGAGTCGCTCAAGAGCCGCGTGGTGGACTCGCAGTGCAACCTGGTGATCACCAGCGACGGCACCTACCGCGGCGGCAAGGCGGTAACCCTCAAGCAGATCTGCGACGAGGCCCTCAAGGGCTCGGCCGAAGAAGGCGTGGAGGTGCCTAACGTGGTAGTGGTCGAGCGGGTGGGCCCCGGCAAGGGCATCGAGTGCCCCATGGTCGATGGCCGCGACCAGTACTGGCACGACCTCATGGCCAAGGCCGAAGTGGGCTGCGACCCGGTGTGGATGGACGCCGAG
>JAMOVV010000175.1 GCA_027067385.1 Desulfarculaceae bacterium | reverse complement strand
GCCACCACCTCGATGGTGTCGGGGTGACGTTCCAGCACGGCCTTCAACACCTGGCGCCCGATGCGCCCGAATCCGTTTATGCCCAGCCGAATCATGTCGTCCTCCTAGTTATCGTCCAGACGGAACTCGTGCTGGACCAACAGGTCGTAATCGCGCTTGAGCGCCGCGTGCAGCCGTGAGTTTTCCAGGGCGATGGCCGCCAGGTTGGCCGCCGCCTCCAGGAACTTGATCTCGTCGGCGCTGAACTCGCGTTCCTCGCCGCTGTAGGCCCGCAGCACGCCCACCGCCCGGCCTTCCACCATCAGCGGCACCACCAGCAGGGAGTGCAACCCTTCGGCCTGGGCCCGCTCGGGATATTGGAAGTCCGGGTTGTTCTGGATGTCCTTGAGGCTAATGGTCATGCCGCTGAGCGCCTTGCGGTCCAGGCCGCTTTCGGCCACGGTGACCGGCCCTTTGCGAATATATCCTTCGGACAGGCCGTGGTAGGCGCCCATCAGCAGGCGCTTGCCCTGGCGGTCGAGGATGCGCAGCCCGCTGGCCTTCACCTTCAGGGCGCGGGCCACCGACTGCACCACGGTTTTTAAAACATCCGATGGCTCCAGGGAGGCGTTTACCGCCCGGGCCACCTCGTAGAGCGCCTCGAAATAATCCTTGCCGGATTGGTCCATTTCACGTATCTCCCCTCTTGGCGCGGTGATTGACTAGGCCAATATTACCTAGCTTAACACCGGCGGCGGCGGCGGCGAAAGGCCACAACGGTTTTTTAAAGCTGCACCACCTTGAGTAGGTTGGTGGTGCCCGGCACCCCCAGGGGTACGCCGGCGGTTACCACCAGGCGGTCGCCGCCGCGGGCCAGGCCGTTGTCGCGGGCCCAGGTAGCGGCCATGTCGAACATCTCCTCGGTGGAGCCCAGCGGGGGCACCAGGGCCGGGGTAACCCCCCAGGACAGGGCCATCTGGCGCAGGGTGACCGGATCGGTGGTGAGTCCGATCACCGGCTGGGGGGGACGGAAGCGGGCCACCATGCGGGCGGTGGACCCGCTGGTGGTGCCGGCCACGATGGCCGCCGCCCCCACCTCGTCGGCCAGCAGGCAGGCAGCCCGGCTGATGGAGCTCTCGGTGCGCGGCAGGTGGCTGGGGTCGGCTTCCTGCAGCATGTCCTGGTGGTCCACCGCCGGCTCGGTGGCCCGGGCGATGCGGTCCAGGATGGCCACCGCCTCCACCGGGTAGGACCCCACCGCGGTCTCGTCGCTGAGCATCACCGCGTCGGAGCCGTCTAAGATGGCGTTGGCCACGTCGGCCGCCTCGGCCCGGGTGGGGCGCGGGCTGTCCATCATGGAGCGCAGCATCTGGGTGGCGGTGATCACCGGCCGGCCCAGGCGGCGGGCGGCGGCGATGACGCTCTTCTGGATCAAGGGCACCTGCTCCAGGGGCACCTCCACCCCCAGGTCGCCCCGGGCCACCATCACCGCGTCCACCTGTTCCAGGATGGGCCCGATGCGCTCCACCGCCTGGGGTTTCTCGATCTTGGCGATGAGCATCGGCGGGTCGGCCACCTCGTTGAGCAAGTGGCGCACCGGGGCCAGGTCGTCCTCGTGGCGCACGAACGACAGGGCCACGAAATCCACCCCCGCCTCCAGGCCCATGGCCAGGTCGTCGAGGTCCTTGGCGGTCACCGCCGGCACCCGCAGGTGGCTGGCCGGCAGGTTCACCCCCTTGTGGGAGGAGACCGCCCCACCTACCACCACCCGGCAGCGCAACTCGTCGTTGGTGATGGCCTCCACCTTGAGCTCCACCAAGCCGTCGGCCAAGAGCAGCCGGTCGCCCACGGCCACGTCCTGGGCCAAGTACGGGTAGTTCACCGGCAGGACCCCGGCCGGGGCCTGTTGGCCCGAGACCATGGCCACCGTCGAGCCGGTGGCCAGGTGCACCTCGCCGCCGGGGATAACGCCCAGGCGTATCTTGGGACCGCCGAGGTCCTGCAGGATGCCCACGGTGCGGCCGGCGGCCCGGGACGCGGCGCGCAGCCGCTTTATCCAGCGCCGGTGGCCGGCGTGGTCACCGTGGCTGAAGTTGAGCCGGGCCACGTCCACCCCGGCGGACACCAGGCGCTCGATCGCCTGGTCATCTTCCACGGCCGGCCCCATGGTGGCTACGATCTTGGTGCGTCGGTGCATGACGTATCCTCGCGGTAGAGTAAAAGCGTTAAACTCCGCCTGGGACTCTATCTAAAATTATAGGACCGCGGCCGCCGGGCAACCCCGCTTTTTTTACGGTTGGGTGACTTTTCGGCCTCTTGGTCTCCACGAGTGGAATGTTGTCTTTTCAAAGGAAACGGATATTGGGCTTTGGGGGGCTGTCCTTGCATCCGGCCCCAAAACATCGCCCCGGCCTTAACCAGACCGGGGCGATGGCTATTAAGCAATTGGCCGGGGCCACTCCCAGCGGCCGAGGGGCCGGCCGGGGGGCTAGTGGGCGGGGTTACTCCTGGATCACCTCCGCCTTGATGATCACCACCGGCTCGCGCGGCACGTCCTGGAAAAAGCCCTTGGTGGTGGTGGGCACCGCCTTGATCTTGTCCACCACGTCCTGGCCGGCGACCACCTTGCCGAATACGGCGTAGCCCCAGCCCTCGACCGTCTTGGCCTTGTGGTTGAGGAAATCATTGTCGGCCACGTTGATGAAGAACTGGGCCGAGGCCGAGTGGGGGTCCTGGGTGCGGGCCATGGCCACGGTGTAGGTGAGGTTGGCCAGCCCATTGTCGGCCTCGTTCTTTATCGGCTCGCGGGTGGGC
>JAMOVV010000174.1 GCA_027067385.1 Desulfarculaceae bacterium | reverse complement strand
TTCCTTCATGTCAGCGTCCAGGCCGCCGCCCTGGATCATGAAACCGCTGATCACCCGGTGGAAGATGGTGCCGTCGTAGAAACCGCTTTTGACGTATTGCAAAAAGTTGGCGGTGGTGGCCGGGGCCTTGTCGGGATTCAGCTCCAGGGTGATATCGCCCATGGAAGTCTCTAATTTGACCAAGACTCGTTTCCTTTCAGCCATGGCCGGCATGGCCAGGCACAGAGTTAGCAAACCAACCAGCACCAGGCTCGCCAGGCGCCTGGTCGCCGATAAACCAATGAGCCGCCCCATGATCATTCTCCTTGACCGCCCTGGGTGGATATGGCTGAACCGGGCGGTTTAACCATTGAGACATACCAAATACCGGCCGGCCCGGCAAATGCAACCGGAGGCGCCGGCGGCCCCGGCATACTACCGATCGGTATGTTTCGCCGGGATCATCCTACCTCCCGGTAGGCTTGCGTGCAGAGGCCCTCGCCGCGCCGAATCGATTATTACCTGCCGGTACAATAGGTTAGCAGAAATCAGCTTTGTGGCACGCATCTGGCAAACTGGGGACCGAACCCACCTTTTGCAGGAGGAAAAAATAATGAGCACCGCTGTTATTAATACCGGCGACACGGCCTGGATGTTGGTCTGTTGTTCGCTGGTGCTGATGATGACCCCGGCCCTGGCCTTTTTTTATGGCGGCATGGTCAGGCGAAAAAACATCCTGTCGACCCTCACCCTCAACTACGTCTTCATGGCCCTGATCGGAGTGCAATGGGTGCTCTACGGGTTTTCCCTGGCTTTTGGCCCGGACATCGCCGGCGTGGTGGGTTCGTTGGCCCATGTGGGCTTTGCCGGGGTGGGTGCGGCGCCCAATGGGCAATACTCCGCGGGCATTCCCTTTTCCCTGTTCGCCGCCTTCCAGATGATGTTCGCGGTGATCACCCCGGCCCTGGTCACCGGCGCCTTCGTGGAGCGGGTGCGGTTCAAGACCTTCTTGCTTTTCGCCCTGATCTGGTCCACGTTGGTTTACGACCCCCTGTGCCACTGGGTGTGGGGCGTGGGCGGCTGGCTGCGGGAGCTGGGAGTACTGGATTTCGCCGGCGGCACGGTGGTGCACATCGCGGCCGGGTTCAGCGCCCTGGCCTTTGCCATGGTGGTGGGCCCCCGCAAAGGCTTCCCCAAGGCCATGATGGAGCCACACAACATCCCCTACACCCTACTGGGCACCGGCCTGCTGTGGGTGGGTTGGTTCGGGTTCAACGCCGGCAGCGCGTTGGGGGCCAACGGGGTGGCGGCCAACGCCTTGATCACCACCAACACCTCCGGGGCCACCGCCGGGTTGGTGTGGATGCTGCTTAGTTGGCTGGACGGGCGTCCCAGCGCCCTGGGGTTGGCCACCGGCATGGTGGTGGGCCTGGCCGCGGTCACCCCGGCCTCGGGCTTTGTCACCCCGCTGTCGGCCATGGTCATCGGCGCGGTGGCCGCCCCCTTGTCCTACTACGCCATCCGTTTCCGCATCAAGCGCGGGTTGGACGAGTCCCTGGACGTTTGGGCCTGTCACGGCATCGCCAGCACCTGGGGCATGTTGGCCACCGGCCTGCTGGCCACCAAGGCGGTCAACCCGGACGGGGCCAATGGCCTGTTCTACGGCAACCCCTCGCAGGTGGGCATCCAGTTGGTGGGCATGGTGGTGACCATGGTGTTGGCCTTTGGGGTGACCTACGTGGTGGCCAAGGCCCTGGACTGGTCCATCGGCCTGCGGGTGCCCGACATCGAGGAAGAGGTGGGCCTGGACATCAGCAGCCACGGCGAGAGGGCCTATTCCTAGGCGCCGCGGGGCGCCGGCGTTTACTTACGCCAGGAGACATATAGATCATGCTTAAGAAGATAGAAGCCATCATCCGCGAGGAGAAGCTGGCCGACGTCAAGGACGCCTTGGACGAGATCGGCATAAAGGGGCTAAACATCATCGAGATACGCGGCCGGGGCCGCCAGGGGGGAATCAAGCTGGTGGGTCGCTCGGGCAGCTACCGGGTGGACATGCTGCCCAAGCTGCAGCTCAACATCATCCTCAGCGAGGACAACCTCACCGAGACCATCGAGGCCATCTGCTCGGCCGCCAGTACCGGCGAGGCCGGCGACGGGCTCATCTTCATCTACCCGGTGGAGGAGGTGGTGCGCATCCGCACCGGCGAACGGGGCCGCGAGGCGGTGATGTACCCCGGTGATATTGACCAGCGCAAGGGGGACCCGTCCTAGGGCTGGGTCTCGGCGGGAGCCGGGTGAGCGCCTCGGCGCTCCCTGGCGACCGATCAATGAGCCTACAAACACCAGGGCCGGCTGATCCAGAGATCAGCCGGCCGGTTGGTTGATTTCCCCCCACCGAAGGCACTGCTCCCCACGGGCCAACCATGGGCGCCCCCCCTTGGGTTGCCACGTCCACTGGTCCTCGCAGTGTCCTTCGGCTCTCCCGGCCCCTCGGCCTGACGGCTCTAATTACCGGTCCCTTAGGCCCGCTAGCCCTTTGGTCCCGGCGGCCCTAATCTACTAGTTCCCCTAGGCCCCCTAAGCCCCCTTAGTCCTCCGCACGCTAGCCCCACCTGGTCGGCCCCTTTGCCTCGTTGCCCCGGCTGGTTAGCCCCCTTGATCTCGTGATCCGCTCGCCCCCGGGCCGACGACCTGACCCGACGGCCCCCGGCTTGCCGGCCCCCTGGTCTCTTGCCCCGTTCGTCCCCGACCCGACGGCCCGGCTGGTTAGCCCCCTTGGCCCTCGGTTTGCTGGCGATGCAAGGTCAGGTCGTCGATGAGCATCAGCAGCTTCTGGGTCTCTGGTTTGGAGGTAAAGCCGTCGGCGCCCACCATGCGGCATTTCTTGGCCATCTGCTCATTGATGAGCGATGAGAACATCACCACCGGCAGGTCCAGGCGCATTTCCTTCTTGATGTTGCGGCACAGGGTAAGGCCGTCCATTTTGGGCATCTCGATATCGGTGAGCAGCAGGTTGACGTACTGGGTGATGGGCACCTTCTCCTGGTCGGCCTGTTCCCGCAGCTTAATAATGGCGTCCAGGGCGTCCTGGCCGTTGGTGAAAACGATGACCTCGCCAAAACCCACTGATTTAAGAATTTTGCTCACCTGGCGGCGGATGATGGTGGAATCCTCGGCAAAGATGATCGTGATATCCGAGCGGTCCAAGGCTCCGATCTGCTCGGCGGTGGACTCATCGTAGTTGATAACGCTCTCGGGGAATATCTCGCCGATGACATGCTCCAAGTCCAGCACCAACACCTCGTGGCCGTCCAGGGTTATGGAGCCGGTGACATGGGGTGACTCCACCGCTAAAAACATATTGAGGGGTTTGAACTGGTCCCAGGAAACGCGGTGGATCATGTTGATCTGGTCGGTGATAAAGGCCGAGGTCATATTGTTGAACTCGGTGACCACCACCACCTGCCATTCGTTCTCCTGGGGCTCGGGCAGGTCCAGGTGCACGTCCAGGTTGACCAGGGGAATATTCTGGCCGCGTAAAAAGAAGATGCCCCCCACCGAGGGATGCATCTGAGGGGGATGGCTCACCTCGATGCTCTTTAGAGGAATGAACTCACGGACCTTGGCTACGTTGACCCCAAAACGTTGACCGCCTAACATGAATTCGGCGATCTCCACCTCGTTGGTCCCGGTTTCCAGCAAAATATCGGTCTGCGCCACTTTAATCACCTGCGTTGGAATATGTATTAAAAATACTGTTTTTTAAAGAGCATTGTCAACAAAAAGTGGCGAATAGCAAAGGTGGTATTGACCCCGGCCGAGCCCTGCCAGGAGCAATTTTGTCCAGGCGGCCGCGGGTTATTTTTTTGCAGTAAGCCGCAGTGGTGCGAAAAAACTATGCGGGCGCCGGGCAGGCGATGGCCGACCGGTGGCCACGAGCGCGGCAGGTCCGGCAAAAATATCGTGTAAAACAGCCTGGTTATGTCATCTACCCTCATAAAGCAGCGGCGGTGTTTGTTTTCCGGGGCCATGGCATCGTAGTTGCAGGAGCTAAAGCCCAAGTAGCTATAGCCCGGTTAGCTACAGCCCAAAAACCCGCACCGGAGAAACCAAACATGGATAAGACAGGACACTACAGCACCGGTGAATACGAGTTAAGAATCACGGTGGCCGAACTTTTCGAGGCCCTGCAAGATATAAGCAACGACGACGAGTTGATCGTGGCCGCCGCCCACCACATACTGAACCGCCGGACACGCGTGCCGGCGGGCCAAGACCACCTGCCGCGCCAAGCGGCCTGAGGCTGGATGGTCCTTAGCCACCCCGCACCGCCGCAGCCAAGCGCCGCCACAGGGCCGGCAGCCGGCCGGCGCGGCAGCGCGGGGTTTCACCGCCGGCCCGGAGCAGGAGACCGGGACGCTCATCTAATATGATCTCAGCGGCCATGGCCGCCGCCGCGCCGGTGAAGCGGGTGCAACGTTGAAAATCGGCCCGGGGGTCCTCCCGGGTTTGGCGGCGCAGCACCCGGCAGCAGGTGGAACCAAAGCGCCGTTGGAAACGCCGGGGCAGCCGCCCGGCCCACGGCGGGACCCGGTAGGCGCCGTCGCCGAGCAGCAGCCCCAGGGCCAGGCCGGCCCCGCTCAGCGCCCCACAGATACAACCCGCCCCGCCCATGCCCTCGGGCAGGCCGGCCACCAGCCGCGCGGCCACGGCGGGGTCCAGGCCGCCGCCGAAGCACTGGTTTACGGCCTGGAGCACCGCCCCGGCGCAGAGCAAGCGGCGGGAGGCGAAAAGGTCCTCGGCCTGGGACCGCACCCGGGCCACCAACTCGTCGCGGCCGGGGGCCGGCCTGGGGGACGCGCCAAGGGGCAAGGTTCTACTGGACCTTTTGCACGGGGTAGTCATGCTCCAACCAAGCTACGATACCGCCGGGATGACGATACACGTTGGTGTATCCCAGCTTCACCGCCCACATGGCCCCGTTGTGGCTGCGGCCACACTTGGGGAAACCGCAATAAAAAACCAAGCGGCGGCCCTTATCCGGTCCCAGGAGCTGCCGGAACTTGGCTCGCGTAGCTTGGTCCAACCGGGCCAGGGGCTTGATGGGAAACTCAAAGGGCCGGGCCCCGGGGATGTGGTGTTTGTCGTAGCTGGCCTTTGGGGGCATGGTGTCCACGATGAGCATGGGCTGTTGGCCGTCGATCCATTGTTTGAGCTGCTCGGTGGTGACCAGCTTGTAACCACCGTCGGCCACCTCCTGGCAGAATTTCACCACCAGTTTCTCGTTGTCGCTCTCTACCTTGCCGCTGGTCCCACAGCCGTAGAGCACCAGGCACAGGCCCACCAAGGTTACTGCCGTCAACTTGCTAATATTACTCATGCTATAGTTCCTCCTTGGCCAGTTGTAAGCGATAACGCCAGCCGCAGCGCGCCAGGCGGGAGCGGCTACTACGTCGCCACAGGTATAAGAAGGCCGCGCCGGCCAACATGGCCAGGTCCCGGTAAAGGGCCATCCACAGGGACCCGTGCTCGGCCAACTGGCGGTTGGAAAAGCAGCCGCAGTCGATATCCAGGCCCTGAAGCGCGCCGTAGTAGAGCACCAGGGCAAAAAGGGCCAGCATGCCGCCGACCGCGCCCAGGGCCCAGCGAAGGTCGGCCACCAGCCCCAGGCCGGCCACCACCTCCAACACCGGCAATCCCCAGGCCACCGGGGATACCAAGGCGAGGGGCACCAGGTGATAACGGGCGATTATCTCGGCCAAGGCGGCGGGATCGGCCAGCTTCAGGGCCCCGGCGGCCACGAAAACCATGCCCAGGGACCATCGCACCAGGCGATAGGTCCAGGGTGAAAAGACTATGCCTTGGATAGCCTCCAAGGCGCTGAGCGGCCGGCCGGTCATGGGACAGCAGGATACGTGGGGCGGGGCCTGGTGTAAAATATTTAATATTGATGTTTTATTGCACTACTTATCGTTTTATTCGATATCAAACCATGCGCAGCACGTATCCCCGGTAGTGGTGCTTTGGTGTGTACGGTGCCTTGGACGCCCGATGGGGCGGGTAGGCCCCGGGGCCGCGGTTTTACTTTACGCTATGGCGGCCGGGGTTGTGGCGGTTGGTCGGAAAACTTTGATTCGCCGGTCGGGTAATCTTGCAAAGTTGGAGATGAGAGTGGTTAACTTTTACCATTTTTGAAGTGTTTTGTCCTGGTCAGTCATAAACGGTTATTCGGTCAGTCCTTGTGCCAAGGCCGGGTGCAGGCATCCGTGGTTCCGCCAAATATTTTTATGAAAATTTAGTTGATTTAACATTAATTACCCTCTATCATTTGTGGTACACATTAGAAAATTTGCGAGGTGTTTTGATGGCACGCAGGTCGAAGTGGTCGGCGGAAGACCGCAAAAAAATGTTAAAAATGGTCAAGGACGGTGTGACCGAGCAGGAAATTCGCCGCAAGCTGAGTACCGACGGGAAGGTAATGACTTCTCCCGCTTTTTCCCAGCAGCTTAAAATGGCGATGGTGGAGGCGGGTCAGATCAAGCAGACCCCTCGGAATTCGACGTCTAAGAACGGCAAAGAGTATTTGGTCACGGCCAAGGGCAGGCTTACAGTAAGTGATTTCAGCCAGTTAACCGGGTACAAGGCCGGCGCCAAGTTTGTCTTGGAAAAGCCGCGTGGCCGTTCAAAGGCTTGGCGTTTGGTGCCGATATCCTAGAGTGTAATATTAGGACCTAACACATTACCCCGGCGCATTGTAAGGCCGCCACACCCATGATGAAGCTCGGAGCAAACCACCGGGCTTGGCCAGGTGGGAGGCGGTCTTGGTTTGTTTCCACTCCTGGTTTTAGCCCTGCCCAAAGAAAGAACGAGTATAGTATATACATAGTATGAGCCGGGAAACCCGACAGGATCGATCTGGCGGGGAGTGGTTTGGGATTATTTGCGCCTTAAATAAACGATTATCCTTTGCCCTGACTTGATCCGGGAACTCAGCCTGGGGTTCCAGGCTCGCAGTTGGGATACCTTTACGCCGTATCGTCTGGCAATACCCCAAAGGCTATCGCCGCGTTTTACCTTGTAGACCACCTTTTTACGCCAGGGCTTAGCCGGGGTCTTCTTGGCCGCCCGCACAGTGGTGGTGGCTTGCGGGGCGGGCGGAGACACCACCGGCGACCGGCCGGCGGCGGCGGTCCGAGTCGGCGCGGCCGCGGCCATACGGCGCTCCAGCCCCACCAGGCGCGGGTACAGGTCCTCCACCTGCAGCCGGAGCTTTTCCAGACGAGCGGCCATGGCGCGGTCGCCTTGCTTAGCCGTGTCGGAGGGCACGGTGGCCAACAGGTGCTCCAGGGCCGTCACTCGCTTTTCCAGGCGGGCGGCCTGGTCGGCGGTGAGGGCCACGCCGGCCGCTGGAGACGCCGGCGGCGGGGGCGTCGGGGTCGACCACAGGTTCCACAGCGACAGCACCAAGGCCACCCCGGCCACCAGCAGGCTCAGGGGGCCCAGGGGCAGGGTCCGGGGCGGCAGGGGATCGGGCAACGGCTCATCAGGCTCCCGCGGGGGCAGGCTGGGGCGGGGGGCGGGATCATCGTCATGATAGAGACCGGCGTCGATTCTGGGTTCCATGAAGTCTCCGTTCACTTGATCGTGATTCATCAGCTTTCCATTCTCATCAGGCGCGCCGAGGCGTCAATTCTTACCACGGGACCTACGGGTTCATCACTTGGGGATACTTGCGCAACAGGCCGCGCAATTGGTGGTAGGTGAGTCCCAGCATCTCGGCGGCGCGTTTCTGGTTGTAGCGGGCCTGGGCCAGGGCCCGGCCCAGCATGGCCGACTCCAGTTCGGCCACCGCCTGCTTCAGCCCCCCGGCCGGCAGGGGACGCGTTCCTGGTTGCTCGCCGACCGGCTCGGGGGCGGGCGTGGCCTCCGGGGCCGGCGGCGACCAGCCGGCCGCGGCAAAGGGGTTGAGGTCGATCTCGTCGATACGCGGCCCCGGGCTGCGGTAGACCGCCCGTTCCACCAGGTTCTTGAGCTCGCGCACGTTGCCCGGCCAGGAGTGGCTCAGCAGGGTGCGCCGCGCCCGGGGACCCAACACCGGCGTCTCGGTACGGCCCAGCTCAAAGGCCATGCGGGAGGCGAAGTGGTTGGCCAAGAGCAGCACGTCATCGCCGCGCTGGCGCAAGGGTGGCACGGTGAGCACCTCGAAACTCAGCCGGTCCAGGAGATCGGCCTTGAATTCACCGCGGCGGCACAGCTCCACCAGGTCGGCGTTGGTGGCCCCCACGATGCGCACGTCCACCTGGATGGGGTGGCTGGAGCCGACCCGCTCAAAGATACCGTACTCCACCGCCCGCAGAATCTTCTCCTGGGCGGTGAGCGGGATGGAGCCGATCTCGTCCAAAAACAAGGTGCCGCCGTCGGCCGCCTCAAAGCGCCCCAGCCGGCGGCCGGCGGCCCCGGTGAAGGCCCCGGCCTCGTGGCCGAACAGCTCGTCCTCGATCAGGGTGGGGGAGAGCGCCGCGCAGTTGAGGGTGACCAAGGGGCCCTGCCAGCGCGGCGAGAGGTAGTGCAGGCGCCGGGCGGCCAGTTCCTTGCCGGTGCCGCGCTCGCCCAGGATGAGCAGGGGACGGTCCACCCGGGCGGCGCGGCTAAGCGCCTGGCTAAAGGCCAAGAAGGCCTCCGACTGCCCCAGGGCCTCCCGGCCGGCGGCGGCGGTCTGCATGTCCACCCGTACCGTCATGAGCTATTTTTACCATAAGTTGGCCAAATTAACTAAATGTTATTTGGTTAAGCTAGCCGGCCGCCCCGGCCCCGAACACGGCCGCACAACCCAAACGCCCAAAACAACTCGATATATCCCCAAATTGCCCACATTGGCAAGCATATTGCTCTACCCAGCACCAAAACGCTAACCCCGCCGCGAAGCGGCCCCAGGGAGGACCAAGATGGGCATCTTTACACGACTAAGAGACATTATCAGCTCCAACCTCAACGCCATGCTGGACATGGCCGAGGACCCCGAAAAAATGATCAAGCTGATGATCCAGGAGATGGAAGACACCCTGGTGGAGATCAAGGCCTCTTGCGCCGGGGCCATGGCCCAGGCCAAAAAGATCGACCGCCAACTGGAGCAGGCCCTGCGCCGGGTAGACGAATGGGCCGCCAAGGCCCAACTGGCCGTGAACAAGGGCCGCGAGGACCTGGCCCGCGAGGCCTTGATCGCCAAACGCAGCTACGCCCGCACCGCCGAAATACTGCAGCGCGAGCTGGCCGAGGCCGAGACCGTAGTCAGGCAGTACCAAGCTGATATAGTACAATTGGAAGAAAAATTGGCGGAGGTGCGCGAGCGCCAACGGGTGCTGGTGCAGCGCCACATCCACGCCCGGCAGCAAAAACGCGCCCGGCAGAACATGCGGCGGGCCGACTCCCCGGACGTCATCCTGCGCTTTGAGATGTTCAAAAGCCGCATCGAACGCCTGGAAGCCGAGGCCGAGATGGAAAACTTCGGCCGCCGGCCGCCGCTGGAAGACGAGTTCGAGCGCCTGGTCAGCGACGACGAGATCGAGCGCGAGCTGGCCGCCCTGAAAAAATCCCAGGACGAGGCCCAGGCCTAGGCCCCGCTCCCAACCTTCGGCCGCCCGGGAGAAGACGTGCAAGCAATAGCCATCATCATATTGGGCTTCGTGGCCCTGGTGATCATGACCCTGCTGGCCGCGGCCCTGGCCCTGGTGAGGATACTGCGGGGGCCGCGGCCCAGCCAGGGCGCCGCCAGCGCCCAGGACGCCCAGACCATACGGGAGCTGCACAACGGGCTTAGCCGGATGGAACAACGCATCAAGGCCCTGGAAACCATCTTGATGGACCGCCAAGGCAAGGAAGGCCAACCATGAGACAGTATTACCAACGCCTCACCGACCGTGTCCCGCGCGGCCTATACCGCTCCCGCTCCGGCATGCTCCTGGGCGTGTGCAAGGGCCTGGCCCGCTACTTCGACTTTTCGCTCACCTGGGTGCGCGTGATTACCGTGGTCGCCTTTATCTTCACCGGGTTCTGGCCGGTGGGCGTGCTCTACCTCTTGGCCGCCCTGGTGATGCGCCGCGAGCCGGAGCCGCTCCCGGCCGGCGGGGCCGAACAGTTCATGTCCCCGGGCCGACTAAAGCGCACCTACCACAACCTGGAAAAGCGCCTGCGCAACCTGGAAGACGCCGTCACCCGCCGCGAGTTTGACTGGGAAACCAGGCACAACCTCTAGCCCAGCACAGTGCCTGGGCTCCCGCACAGTGCCTGTGCTCCCGTAGTGGGTCCGGTGGCGAACCGCTACGGGCTCGTCCCCTGGCCTGCTCCGCTCGGGGCCGACTTTAAGGTCGTGTCGTTTTTACTTGGAACCTAAATAATTGAATGATAGCGGCTGCACGAAGAAGTGGGTATGGCCCATATGGGTGCAGCAGCATGCTGCCTCCGCTCGGGGCCGACTTTAAGGTCGGGGCGGCGTGCCGCCGCTGCCGTAGTGGGTCCAAGTCCGATACGCTACGGGCTCGTCACCCGCCATCCTCCGCTCGGGGCCGACTTTAAGGTCGTGTCGTTTTTACTTGGAACCTAAACGATTGAATGATAGCGGCGGCCCTCGCCCCAAACGCCCCGGCCCATACGGCTGCGGCGGCACGCCGCCCCATATGGGTGCGGCGGCACGCCGCGCGACGAAGCAATCTTCCCTTTCCTACTCTTGGCTGGCCTTAAGCGGCATCCCTGGACTCACCAGCGCTATCTCTGCCGGTGGTAATTGAATGATAGCGGCGGCCCTTGCCCCAAACGCCCCGGCCCATACGGCTGCAGCAGCATGCTGCCTCCGCTCGGGGCCGACTTTAAGGCCATGTCGCATTCACTTGCAACCTAAATGATTGAATGATGACGGCTGCCCTTGCCTCAAACGCCCCGGCCCATATGGCTGCGGCGGCACGCCGCCCCATACGGCTGCGGCGGCACGCCGCCGGGTTTACCTGGGGGGGCCTGGCCGGGTAGTATGGTAACCAGGTGTCAACCCATTTGCCTTGGAACGATTCCACCATGGACGCAATTTATGAAAAGCTGGCCCGCCACCTGGGCCGCCTGAGCATGGGCTACCCCTACAACGAGGCCCTGCCCGAGCTACTGGCCGAGATGTTCACCCCGGACGAGGCCGCCGTGGCCCTGGCCATCCCGGCCGACCTGGTCCCGCTGGAGGCGGTGGACGCAGACACCATCGCCCAAGACAGCGGCCTGGACCCCCAGCAGACCGCCGCGGTGCTGCAGGAGCTGGCCGCCCGACGGGTGATCTACAGCGCCCCCCTACCCGGCGGCGGCACGGGCTACGCCCTGCTGCAGGTGGGCTATGGCATGCCCCAGACGTTCTTTTGGGGCGGCGAGCAAGACGACCGGGCCCGGCTCATGGCCAAGCGGGTGCTGAAATACTTCACGGTACCCACCACCGAGGCGGTCTACGGCGGCTCGCCCACCAAGGCCTTCAAGTACCTCCCGGCCGGCCTGGCGGTGGACATGCCGCGCCAGGGGGTCTTGCCCCAGGAGGAGATGGCCCCCATCGTCCAGGCGGCCGACAAGATCGCGGTGGCCCACTGCCCCTGCCGCATGTCCGCCCGGCTGCTGGGGCGCACCGACTGCCGCCATCCCCTGGAGGTCTGCCTCAAGTACGACGAGATGGCCGAGTTCGTGCTGGACAAGGGCCTGGCCCGGCCCATCAGCGCCGACGAGGCCATGGCCCTTTTGGAGCAGTGCGAACGCGACGGCCTGGTGCACATGGTGGACAACGCCGCCGACGGCATCAAGCACACCTGCAACTGCTGCGGCCACTACTGCTGGAACGTGGGCATCATCGCCCGGCGCAAGATTCCCCGCGACGTGCTCATGGCGGTGTACTTCATCCGCCATACCGACGAGGACCTGTGCCTGGGCTGCGAGGCCTGTTTCGACATCTGCCCGGTCGACGTGCTGCACTTAAACGACGACGGGGTGGCCGAGATCGACCCTGACTGGTGTATCGGCTGCGGGGTATGCGCCACCGTCTGCCCGGCCGACGCCATCAGCATCGTGCGCCGCATCGAGGAGCCGTCCCCGCCGGACTTCAGGACCCTACACGCCCAAATCGCCTCCGAGCGCCCCGAGCCGTAGCCCACTTTGTTACGAACGTGGGTTGGTCACCCGTGCGGGGGCGGGAAGACGCCGGGCAGGCCCCGCACCCCTGCCCAAACCATTCCCCCTCTTCTTCTCGGTTCGCCCACCCCTGCCCCGACAATGATTCGCGGTTCAGTGTTTGCTTGACCCGCCGGGACCGCTTGGCCTATGCTTTCTCCATCATTTATTGGAAAATTTTGCTGGAGAGCCACCCGCGTGCCCAGCCCCTTGCAAAAGGCCCGGCAGGACCCGGAGTCCATGAAGGCCCGTATCCTGGCCGCCGCCCGTAGAATCTTCGGCCGTTTCGGCTTCCACGGGGCCACCACCCGCATCATCGCCCAGGAAGTGGGCATCGACATTTCCACCCTCTACTACCACTGGGGCGACAAGAACGACCTGTACCAGGCGGTGATCTACGACATCTCCGACGACCTGGGCCGCCAACTGGCGCGGGTGGAAAAGAAAATCCACGGCCGGCCCCTGGCCGAGCGTCTGGACATCGCCCTGGGCATGATGACCGACTACCTCTTCGAACACCCCGAGGTCTCCAACCTCATCCTGCTGCGTTACTTCTCCAAGACCCGGGCCGAGCTCACCTGGGACCACAAGGTTCCCGAGTTTGCCAGCGGCATCGCCCGCTCCATGGGCCTGGCCGGGGAAGACGGCCCGGTCTCCACCGAGGCCAAGATGCGGGTGATGGGCATGATGATGGCCATCTACAACTTTGTCGCAGGCGAGGAATTCCTGCGCTCCATGCTGGACACCGACCAGGAGACCTACCGCTCCCAGGCCAAGCAAACGCTGCGGTTTCTATTGATCCCGGCCTTTGTGCAAGACCAAGAGCAGCGACGCGGCTCAGCGCCGGCTGATGACACTTAGCCCGCGTGTGCGGCGGCCCGGCCGCCGGACGCGCCATAGCTACTATTTGTAAGGAGGAACCTTGGATGGCTCTTAACCTGGACGCCATCGGGCAAAAAATCGGTCCTTTGTCCAAGGACTATGACTGGAAAGACGTGGTGCTCTACGCCTTGGGGGTAGGGGCCGGGTTCGACGAGCTGGACTACGTGTACGAGGGCCGGCTCAAGGTGATCCCCAGCTTCGCCATCGCCAGTATCTTCGAGTTCCTGGCCGAGACCGCCGTGGCCGCCAACGTGGACCTCTCGGGCATCTTGCACGGCGAGCAGGACATCATCTTCCATAACCCCATCCCCACCCAGGGCACCCTCACCACCGAGGGGCGCGTCACCCACATCTATGACAAGGGGGCCGACAAGGGAGCCTTGATCATCAGCCAGGCCGACACCTACCACTCTGACGGCCAAAAGCTATACACCAACATCTTCACCCTGTTCTGCCGCAAGGACGGCGGGTTCGGCGGCGAGCCGGGCCCCAGCCTGGCGGTGGATATCCCGAATCGCGAGCCCGACTTTGTGGAGGACGCCCTGCCCTCGGAGGACCAGCCGCTCATCTATCGCCTGTCGGGTGACATCTTCACCCTGCACGTGGACCCGGATTTCGCCAAGGCCTCGGGCTTTGAAAAGCCGATCATGCACGGCCTGTGCACCCACGGTTTCGCCTGCCGGGCGGTGATCAAGCATCTCATGCCCGGCCATCCCGAACGCATGACCCGCTTTAGGGTGCGCTTTTCCAAGACCATCTACCCCGGGGTGCCGATCCAGACCCAGATATGGACCATGGACGACGGCACGGCCTACTTCCGCACCATCAACGCCGAAAACGGCGACACGGTGCTAGACGGCGGCATCGTCCAGTGGCTAAGCGCCGAGGAGGCCCGGAAGCGCCAGCGCCGGGGGGCCCTGGTCACCGGGGCCGGGGCCTCCACCTCGGCGGCCGACGCCGTGGTGGCCGAGATAAAAGAGGCCGGCGGGAGTTCCGGCTCTGCCTCCGGCGGCGTGGCCGCGGTGTTTGAGCGCATGCCCCAGGCCTTCCAGGCCGAGGCCGCGGCCGGGGTGGAGGTGGTGTTCCAGTACGACATCAGCGGAGCCGGTGGGGGGCAGTGGTACTGCGTTGTCGCCGGCGGCGCCTGCCAGGTGTCCGAAGGGGTGCACGAGGCCCCCACCACCACCATCAAGATGAACCACACCGACTTCCTGGCCTTGACGGCCGGCGAGCTAAACCCCATGACCGCTTTCACCAGCGGCAAGCTCAAGATCGAGGGCGACCTGATGAAGTCGCAGCTCATCGACAAGCTGTTCAAGTTTTAGACCCATGGCCCCTGTCGGGAGGCTCTAATGATCGGCATTACTTCCTTTGGCGCATACCTCCCCAAGCTCCGGCTCAACCGCATGAGCATCGTGGAGCAGGTGGGCTGGTTCGCCCCGGCTATCATGATGGTGGCCCAGGGCGAGCCCTCCTTTTGCAACTGGGACGAGGACAGCCTCACCATGGCCGTGGCCGCGGCGCGCGACTGCCTGGCCGGCCGCGACAAGTCCCTGGTCGACGCCCTGTACCTCTGCGCCACCACCCTGCCCTTCCAGGACCGCTTCAACGCCGGGGTGGTGAAGACGGCGCTCAACCTGGACGACAACGCGGAGGCGTAGGTCGCCCAGCGGATGGCTGAGGCAGACGAGGGTGTGCCCCATTGGTGGCGGAAAAGACGCGGCCGGCAACCGGGCCAGCCGACCCGCCGGGCCGCGACCGAGACCCGCAATCCTTACACTTAACTTGCTCCGCTTTTAGGCTAGTGGCCCCCCAATACGGCCCCCCTGGCTCCAGCCCGGTCAACCGGCGCGCCAACAACGCCGCCGGGGCCGGAGAAAGACCCGGCCGGAGACCCCTGGGAGCTGGTCCCAAGGTCCCCGGCCGGGGGGAGGGGCGAGTTGGTTAGGGGCTTAGTTGAGCGAGGCGTTGACTGACAAAACCGGCACCGGGCTGGTGCGCACCACGCGGGCGGTGACCGAGTGGGCGGCGTCGCCGGTACCCTGCAGGTTGGAGCACATGAGGATGAGCTTCATGTCCTTTTCCACGGCGTAGCGCACCACCTCTTCGGCCGGCTCGCCCACCACCACCTCCATGGTGACGTTCTCCAGTTCGGTGAGGGCATCGGCCACGTACTGCTCCATCTTGCTTTCCACGGCGGGCAGAATCTTGGCGATGCGGTTGGGCAGGGCGGGATTGGCGTAGGAGGCGTCGCGCTTGAGGTAGTCCTGGCTCACCACGAAGAGCAGGTGCAGGGAGGACGAGTATTGCCGGCCGATCTCCTTGGCCAGGGGGGCTATCTTGTCTTGGGTGGTGGTGAGGTCAATAGGTACCAGTACCTTATCGATCATGATCCCTCTCCTTTATCGGCAGGGTCTACCGGTCTTTTTTGGTCCGGCGGCCCGGTCGTGATTTTATGCTGATTAGCCTGTTTTTATGCCGTTGTCCGGCGACCAAATGAAACATATCACAATGTATGGCGACCATCCATGGCTTTTTCTGCACAAACTGCATATTTACAGCACAATAACTGCCCAAGTCGCGCCCGCATCCTCCCAACCCAACCGCCCAACCGAGCCCCCACCCCAACATCACCGGCCTTGACTCCGAATAGCCCTAGGTATTACAGTCATTTTATTGTATATTCTCATAAGCCCCCCTGCCGCGGTCGCGGCGCGGGCAGACGGTGGACCGGCCGGGGCGGGTCAACCACCCAAAGCCACCTTCATGCAAGAAAGTGCAGGGAAATGAAGATCACCACCAAGGGAAGATACGGGGCCAGGGTCATGCTGGAATTGGCCATGCGTGACAACCAAAAGCCCACGCCGTTGCGCAAGCTGGCCCGGGACCAGGAGATATCGGCCAAGTACCTGGAACAGATACTCATACCCCTGATGTCAGCCGGCCTGGTCAAGAGCGTACGCGGCGCGCGCGGCGGCTACATGCTCGGTAAGCCGGCCAACGAGATTCACCTCTACGACATCGTGCGCAGCCTGGAGGGCCCCCTGGCCCCGGTGGAATGCGTCATGGACGCCGAGTACTGCGACCGGGTGGGGGGCTGCGTGGTCCACCTGGTCTGGGGCGAGATGGAAGGCCTGCTGGTGGACTTCCTCAGCAGTATCACCCTGGATCAACTGGCCGAGCGCCAACGGGCCAACAACGAGATATGCCCGCCCCCCTCCTTGTCGATCATCTGAAGCGCCAGCCGGATCAACCGCCGGCCAGCAGGCGCAGGAAAAGCTCCTGGTGGCTTTGCACCATGGCCGCCAGGCTGTAGCGCTCCACCGCCGCCCGGCGGCCGGCCCGGCCCCAGGCCGCGGCCCGGTCGGGATGGGCCAACACCTGTTCCATGGCCGCGGCCAGGGCCCGGGGGTCCCCCGGCGGGGCCAGCACCCCGGCGCCGGTTTCTTCCACCAACTCCGGCAGGGCCCCCACCCGGGTGGCCACCACCGGCCGGCCGCAGGCCATGGCCTCCAGCACCGCGTTGGGCATGGCCTCTCGCCGCGAGCTCAGCACCACCGCCCGCGCCCCCTGCAGCAGGGGTGCCGGGTCGGCCACCGGTCCTAAAAACTCTACCCGCCCGGCAATGCCCAGGGAACCGGCCAGGCCGGCCAGGGAGGCGCGGCCGGGGCCGTCGCCAGCCAGCTTTAGCCGCGCCGCCGGCCACCGCTCGGCCAAGAGGGCAAAGGCCCGCAGCAAGGTGGCGTGGTCCTTGTCCGGCGCCAGGCGGGCCAGGCAGAGCAGGTATGGGCCGTCTGGACCGTGGCCGGCGGGCCCGGGGACCAAGCGCTCGGTGTCCACCCCGTTGTCAATGCGGCTCACCGCCCGGGGCCGGGTGCGGTAGATGGCCCGCAGGCGCTCTTGCAGCCGCCGGCTGTTGCAGATGATGTGGTCGGCCAGGCGGTGCAGCAGCCATTCGTGCTGCCGCCGGATGGAGGCCCCGCCCCGGCAGGTGGCCACGATCACCGGTACCCGGGCCGGCCGGCCCAGGAGCCGGCCCCAGATGTTGGGCACTACGGTGAGCAGCACCAGCAGGTCCACCGGCTCGGAGGCCAGGGCGCGCCCCAACCGCGCCAGGGACGCCGGGGTCACCCACCCGGCTTCTCCCAGCCGGCGCACGGGGACGCCCCAGGCACGGGCCCGGCTGGCCAGGTCCTGCCCGGCCATGAGGGTCCATATCTCCACCGTAAACAACGCCGGGTCCAGGCGGCGGGCCAGCTCCAGACTCTGGCGCTGGGTGCCGCCATGGGCCAGGTCCTGCAACAGCAGGACCACCCGGGCCGGCCCCCGGGGGGGCGGCGGCCGGCGGCCGGGCGGGGTGGGTCGGGGTGTCATGGGATATCCAAATCACCTGCGGGGGGAAAAAGCTTTAGGGTATTATAGGCGCGGGGCCGCCGCCGGACAAGGCGGCCGCCGGCAAGCGGAGGCGATGGTGGACAAGCTGCGGGTGGTCTTTACCGTGGACGTGGAGGAAGAGGGGCTGTTTACGGGGAGCTATCCCCGCCGCCCCCGGGGCCTGGCCAACGTGGCCCACCTGGAGCGCCTGGAGTTCATCACCCGCCGCCACGGCCTGCCGCTGACCCTGCTGGCCACCTACCCGGTGATCAACCACCCCGACTGCCGCCGGGTGCTGCTTTCCTGGCGCGACCAACTGGGGGCCGAGCTGGGGGCCCACCTGCATCCCTGGAACACCCCGCCCTTTGGCCCGGCCGAGCTTCCCGAGCCCCACCTGGCCTCCGATATCCCTCCCGGGCGCTTGCGCCAAAAGCTGGCCAGCCTGCTCCAGGCCCACGCCGATCTCCTGGGCGCCCCGGCCCGCAGCTTTCGCATGGGCCGCTTCGACCTGCCCCCCGAGCTCATGGCCGCGCTGCCGGAGCTTGGCGTCAAGGTCGACAGCAGCCTGGTCCCCCTGCGCACCACGATGCAGGGGCCGGACCATTTCACCTGCCCGGTGGAGCCCCACCGCCCGCCCGACGGCCGCGGCCGACCCCTGCCGTTGTGCGAAGCGCCGCTCACCCTGGCGCCGCAACTGGCCGGCAGCCAGCGGGTGGTGGCCGCCCTGGCCCGCCGCCTGCCCCCGGCCGCCGGCCGGCGGCTCAAGATAGTCTACCGCCACCTGGGGGTGGTGGGGGTGCAACCCTCCATGTTCTCGGCCGCGGCCATGCGCCGGGCCGCCCGCTTGCACCACTCCCGCGGCGGCCGCACCCTGGTGATGTACCTGCACTCCTCGGAGCTGATGCCCGGGGCCACCCCGGCCTATCCCCACCAGGCCGCGGTCGCCAAGCTGGTGGACAAGATCACTGGCTTCCTAGGATGGCTTTCTGATAAGTATGAGATCACAGGCCGGCGACTATCTGAGTTGGCCTAATACTGCAGCACCATCCCAGGTGCTGCCCCCGTACCTGGTGACAGTTGGCCATGAATTAGGCTGTAACCGGGCGCGCTTAACAGGGGACACTTGCAGCCGCACAACGATATATCCAATTATATCCATTGATTTTAATATATTATCGAAATGTTCGGCGGTGTTTTTTTGTGAATTAATCGTGACCATATTTTCTGATACTAAGAATTCTTATTGACAAACAAGCAATGAGTACCTAGAATTAATGTACATATAGTTATCATGATGAACCAACATTGTGAACTTTGGGGGGTAGTAGCGATGAAGAAGATATTTATATTTTTATTGGTTATCTCATCCATGGTATGGGCCCTGTCGGCCCAAGCGGCCTATCTCAGCACCAGCCGCGGGGGGCTGTACCAGTACGACATCAACCAAGGTACCACCACTTATATCGGCAGAACCGGTCCGGGCATGACTGATATCGCCATGGCCTCTAACCGGCTCTACGGCATCACCTTCTCGGCATTCTACTCGATCGACGTCAATACCGGTCATTCGTCGCTCATCCGTAATGTCGGCTGGCTGGGACTCAATGCCTTGGTGGGGAGCCCCGACGGAAGCAACCTGTACACCGCCTCGTATAGCGGCCAATTCGGTCAGCTCAGCGACACCGGCCAGTACAGCCTTATCGGCAGCCTGGGCTCTTACGAGGGGCGCGCGTTGCGCTCCAGCGGTGATATGGCCTTTGGCGCCGACGGCACCCTCTACGCCACGGTTAACAACGGCCGGGGGGATTACCTGGCCACCATCGACGTTGATACCGGCCAAGCCACCGTGCTGGGGGACATCGGGTACAGCGCGGTATACGGGTTGGTTTTCCTCGACGGCACGCTCTACGGCACCACGGCCGATCAGAATCTTATCGAGATCAACCAGACCACCGGCCAGGGGACCCATGTCACCAGAATAGTGGGTATCGAGTTGGGGGCAATCTGGGGCGCCACCGGCGGGCCCTCGGGCGCCACGCCCGAGCCGGGCACCCTGCTGTTGCTGTCCTCGGCCATGGGGATGGTCCTGTGGCGACGCCGCCGGGCCGTAGGCTAACACACCGCAATATTATCAGCCATCCCCGCTGGCCCGCGGCCAGCGGGGATGTTTTTTGCCTCCCCTCTTCCCCGGCGGCTCCTCAAAGGTGGCTCATCACACCTGGAATTGGTAAGGATTATAGCCCTTAGGGTCCTCGGTGGTGGCATGCGCCGGGCTAGCCGGCTGCATCACTCCCACGGCGACCACACCTGGTGATGTATCGGCACTACTCGGCGCTTATACTTTTATGAAAAGTGCCGGATGAAATGTAGTGTGATTGGCCGCCGCCAGTCTAAATGCCACCATATTACCCAACCCGGGCAGCGATGAATGAAGCCGCCTCATATTACTATCCAATCAGAGACCCATTTGAAAGCTATATTGAGCCCACATTGGGATTTTCGCATAATTACCTATTATATTATGGTATTAGCTGGGTAGCCATCGGTACTTATCAGTGAATTAAACGTGAACAAACGTCCATATATGGAATTGTCTATTGACAAGCAAACCGCTGGATATTAGAATTTTTATCAGAATCATAACGAAATAGTTTCGTGAGCATCTTTGCAAACATCGCAGCAGGAAGCGAGCGTTTAGTTATGAAAAAAGTACTGATCTTTTGCTTAGTGGTTTCCTCCACGGTATGGGCCATGTCGGCCCAAGCGGCCTATCTCATCACCCGATGGAGCGATCTGTACCAGTACGACATCAACCAAGGCGCCACTTATATCGGCAGAACCAGTTGGGGCATGAAGGATATCGCCATGGCCTCTAACCGGCTCTACGGCGTCGCCTTTTCAGCTTTCTACTCGATTGACGTCAATACCGGTCATTCGTCGCTCATCCGACGCGATTTCGGCTTCGCGATGATCAATGCCTTGGTGGGGAGTCCCACCGGTGATACCTTGTACGCCCTCTCAAAAGGCGGCCGATTCGCTCGACTCAGCGACACCGGCCAGTACAGCCTTATCGGCAGCCTGGGCTCCTACGAGGGGCGCGCGTTGTTCTCCCGCGGAGATATGGCCTTTGGCGCCGACGGCACCCTCTACGCCACGGTGAACAACGGCCGGGGGGATTACCTGGCCACCATCGACGTTGATACCGGCCAAGCCACCGTGTTGGGGGACATCGGGTACAGCGCGGTATACGGGTTGGTCTTCCTCGACGGCACGCTCTACGGCACCACGGCCGATCATGATCTTATCGAGATCGATCAGACCACCGGCCAGGGGACCCATGTCACCGGGATAGTGGGTATTGAGTCTGGGCCCATCACGGGTGCCGCCGGCGACCCCTCCGACACCATCGCCTCTGGCGCCACGCC
>JAMOVV010000173.1 GCA_027067385.1 Desulfarculaceae bacterium | reverse complement strand
GTGGATGATGCTAGCCAGGCGGCCCTTGGCCTCGGCCTTCACCGGCACCACGAAGCGGCCGGCCCGCTGGGTCACCACCGTGTCGCTGAACAGGCCGGCCTGCGAGGCGTCATGGACCAGGGCCCCCAGGCGGCGCTGCAGCCCCTCCCGGGCCCGGGCCATGCGCCGCCGCGCCTGGGCCAGCTCGGGACTGGCCCCGGAGGCCACCGTGTTACCCGGCCCCACGACGGCCGCCAGGCGGCGGGCCAACTCGGGCATGGGCACCATGGCGTTGGCCAACCGGTCCAGCTCGTCGTAGTCCTGGCCCTCGGAGGTCAAGAACCGCCGGGCCGCCGCCGTGGCCCGCAGAAAACCGGCCATGGTCCCCAACTCGTCCGGGGTGAGCCAGGCGCCCTCCACCCGCAGTTGGGCCAGCAGGGGCCCCACCTCGCCGATGCCCTGCAGCGAGGGGCGGCCGGCCTGCTCCAGGCGGGCCTTGAGCTGGCCCAGGCGGCGCAGGCGGCGCGAGACCAGGGAGATATCACCCACCGGCCGCAGGGCCCGCACCCGGGCGGCCCCCGGCGGGCTCATGGCCAGGGAGGCCACCTTGTCCAGCAGCACCGCGAACTCCAGCACCTCGGCGCTTCGCCGGTCGCAACAGGGCTCGGGGCCCGCGTCCGATCTTATCGGTTCGCTATGGAGCATGTTTTCTGGAAATTGACCAATCCCGGAACCAGACCGAGTAACCCGTCCACCACCCTTGCGGGCGGACCTTGGTTCGATAAAGGACCGGTGCTATCTAACGCACCTGTCCATCCCACCTCACCCCACCTGTCCACCAACCCCGCGGGCGGACCTTGGTTCGATGAAGGACCGGCGCTATCTAACGCACCTGTCCACCCCACCTCACCCCACCTGTCCACCAACCCCGCGGGCGGACCAGCCGGTGGCTCAGCAACCGTCGGCTAGGACCCTAATCTCTCGCGTACCATGTTACTGACCACTTTGCCGTCGGCCTGGCCGGCCAGGCGTTCCATGGCCTGTTTCATGACCCGGCCCATGTCCTTCATGGACCCGGGTTGCAGTTCGGCAAACACTTCGTCAAGCACCCGGCCGATGGCCTCCGGGCCCAGCTGGGCCGGCAGGTAGGCCTTGATAAGGGCCAATTCGCGCTCTTCGCCGGCGGCCAGGTCTTCGCGGCCGCCCTGGCGGTATTGCCGGGCGGCCTCGCCGCGCTGCTTGGCCAGGGTCTTGAGAACCGCGATCTCCTCGGCGTCCTCCAGGGGGCGTCGCAGGTCTTTTTCTTTGGATGTCAGGGCGTTACGAACAAGTCGCAGGCAGGACACGGTATCGGCGTCGTGCGCTTTGAGAGCGGCCTTGAGGTCTTGAGCGATTTTCGCGGCCAACCCCATACAATCTCCATGTCCCAAGGAAAACACCGGGCCCAATCAAGCGGAATCAACCGGCCTCGGCTTGCTGTGATGTACCAGCGAATACCCCTCTTGTCAAACAGTTGCGGCCGCCAGCCGGCATTGGGTTCTTGCCAGGCGGCCCGCGCCGGTGCTATGCTGCCCGCGGCTGATTACACCCTCATTATTTCCAGGATCGCCCGCCCATGGACAGACCGCCCGCAGCACCGGCCCCGGCCTACATCTACTCCGACGAGTACATGCGTTTCGACTACGGCCCGGAGCACCCCCTGCGCATCTCGCGCCTGGGGCTCACCCACGCCCTCATCGCCGCCTGCTCCCTGGACCAGCCGGCCGAGCCGGTGGCCATGGCCACCACCGAGGAGCTCTCGCTCTTTCACGAGGCTGCCTACTTGGAGACCCTGCGCCGGCTCAGCCGCGACGGCCAAGGCAGCCACCTGTCCTACGGCCTGGGGCCGGGCGACAACCCGGTCTTCGACGGGCTCTACGACTGGTCGGCCCTGCTCACCGGGGCCAGCCTGGCCGCCGGCCGCCTGGTGTGCCAGGGCGGGCACCACCTGGCCTTCAGCATGGCCGGCGGCATGCACCACGCCCTGGCCGCCCGGGCCTCGGGCTTCTGCTACCTCAACGACATCGTGGTGCTGATCCGCCACCTGCTGGCCCGGGGCCTGCGGGTGGCCTACATCGACATCGACGCCCACCACGGCGACGGCGTGCAGTGGGCCTTTTTCGACAGCGACGAGGTGCTCACCATCAGCCTGCACCAGCACCCGGCCACCCTCTTTCCCGGCACCGGCTACCTGGAAGAAACCGGCACCGGCGCGGGCAAGGGCTACAGCGTCAACCTGCCCCTGTGGCCCGACGCCAACGACGACATCTTCATGGACTGCTTCGACCAGGTGGTGCCCCCGCTGGTCGAGGCCTTCGCCCCCGACTGCGTGGTGACCCAACTGGGGGTGGACACCTTTCTCACCGACCCCCTGGCCAACCTCAACCTCACCACCCGGGGCTTTGGCCACTGCGTCCGGGTGATCAAGGAGCTGGCCGACGGGCGCTGGATCGCCCTGGGCGGCGGGGGCTACAACATCGTCAACGTGGCCCGGGCCTGGACCCTGGCCTGGGCCATCATGGTCGGCCGCGAGGACCAGGTGCCGGAGATGATGCCCGAGGACTACTGCCGCCGCCTGCGCATCCCCGAGGACAACCGCCGCCTGCTGGACAACCTCGACAAGGTCCAGGGCCGCTTCTGGGCCCGTTCGGCCCGCGACGCCCAGGATGCCATCGCCTTTGTGAAAAACCACCATTTCCCCATCCTGGGAGCCCGCGGCTGAAGCGCAGGCTTGCGCGCCGCCGGTGTCCAAGGTAGGTTTGGCCCCATGGCCAAGCAAGACCGCCACAGCGACCAGGGACGGGTTTTTACTTGCCAGCGTTGCAGCCAGTGCTGCCACGGCCAGGGGGGGATATACTACGAGCCCCAGGACCTGCCGGCGGCCTCGGCCAGCCTGGGCTTGGCCGTCCAGGAATTCATCGCCCGCTTCTGCGCCCCCGAGGGCAGCCGCTACAGCGTTCTCACCACCGCCGACGGCAAGTGCCGCCTGCTGGGCCCTGACGGCTGCCTGGTGCACGAGGCCAAGCCCGAGATATGCCGGCGCTGGCCCTTTTTCGACAACATATTAGAGCGTGCCAGCGCCTTTGAAGAAGCCAAGCTGGCCTGCCCGGGCATCGACCCGGACTGCAGCCACGCCGAGTTTCGGGCCTATTGGCAACGCGAGATAAACAAGGAGTCTGACCCGTCGTGAGCCAACATCCCAGCATCCTGGACCACCTGCCGGCCGGGGCCGAGCCGGCGACCATCGACGACCAGGGCCGCCTCCAGGTGCCCCCGCAGCCGGCGGTGGGTTTCATCGAGGGCGACGGCATCGGACCGGACATCTGGCGCGCCGCCCGCCTGGTGTTGGACGCGGCGGTGGCCAAGGCCTATGGCGGCGACCGGCGCATCCACTGGGTGGAGCTGCTGGTGGGCGAAAAGGCCTACCAGGCCACCGGCGAGTATTTGCCCCAGCGGGTCTTTGACGACATCCGCGACCTGCTCCTGGCCATCAAGGGACCCCTCACCACCCCGGTGGGCGGCGGCATGCGCTCGCTCAACGTCACCCTGCGCCAGCGCCTGGACCTCTACGCCTGCATCCGGCCGGTGAAGTGGATTCCCGGGGTGCCCAGCCCGGTGAAGCGCCCCGAGGCGGTGGACATGGTGATCTACCGCGAAAACACCGAGGACCTCTACGCCGGCATCGAGTGGCCGGCCGGCTCGCCGGAGGCCGACTGGTTCATCGCCGAGCTGAAGCGCCGCTTCGGGGCCGACGTCCGTCCCGGCAGCGCCATCGGCGTCAAGCCCATGAGCGCCTTTGGCTCCCAGCGGCTGGTCCGCATGGCCCTGGAGTACGCCCTGCGAAGCGGCAAGGACAGCCTCACCCTGGTGCACAAGGGCAACATCATGAAGTACACCGAAGGGGCCTTTCGCGACTGGGGCTACGAACTGGCCCGCCAGCAGTACGGTGAGCGCACGGTGCCCGAGGGACAGCCGGCCAGCCCCGGCCAGGTGGTGATCAAGGACCGCATCGCCGACAACATGTTCCAGCAGGTGCTGCTGCGGCCCGAGGAGTTCAGCGTGCTGGCCATGCCCAACCTGAACGGCGACTATCTCTCCGACGCCCTGGCCGCCCAGGTGGGAGGCCTCGGCATGGCCCCCGGGGCCAACCTGGGCGACCACTGCAGCCTCTTTGAGGCCACCCACGGCTCGGCCCCCAAGTACGCCGGCCAGGACAAGGTAAACCCCAGCTCGCTCATCCTCTCCGGGGCCATGCTCCTGGAGCACATGGGTTGGAGCGAGGCGGCCGGTGCCATCACCCCGGCCCTGAGCCGGGCGGTGCAAGACGGCGTGGTGACCTATGACCTGGCCCGCCAGATAGAGGGGGCCACCGAGGTCTCTTGCTCGGCCTTTGCCCGGGCGGTGGCCGAGCGCCTGTAGGGCCATGGGCCGTCCCCGCCCCGGGCTGCGGCTGGACCGTTTGGCCGCGGCCGCGGCCGGGTTGTTTTTCCCGCCGGTCTGCGTGGCCTGCTCCCGCCCGCCGGCCGCGGGCGCGGTGCTCTGCGACGCCTGCCGGGAGCAAACCCTTTTCCTCACCCAAGACCCGTGCCGCCGCTGCGGCCGCCCCCTGGGGCCGGGCCGGGCCGGCCGGACTTGCCCCGAGTGCCGTGACCGACCGCCGGCCTTTGACCGCGCCCGGGCGGTGGCCGTACACGCCGGGCCCCTGGCCGAGGCCCTGCGCCGCTTCAAGTACCACCGCCGCCTGTCCCTGGGACCCCGCCTGGCCGGCCTGCTGGCCGCCGGGGCCCCGGACGGGCTGCTGGACTCGGCCGACCTGGTGGCCCCGGTGCCCCTGCATCCCCGGCGGCTGGCCCGCCGCGGTTTCAACCAGGCGCTCATCCTGGCCAGCGGCCTCAAGCGCCCCGGTGGCCCGCGGCTGGTGCGCGACCTGCTGCTGCGCCGGCGCCATACCCGGCCCCAGGTGGGGTTGGACCCGGCCCAGCGGCGGGCCAACGTGGCCGGGGCCTTTGGGGTGAACCCCAAGCGGGCCGCCGTCGTGGAGAGCGCGCGGGTGCTGTTGGTGGACGACGTCTACACCACCGGGGCCACGGCCGGCGAGTGCGCCCGGGTGCTGGGGGCCTCCGGCGCGGCCGGGGTGGACGTGCTCACCCTGGCCCGGGCGGTGGAGCCGGCCTGAGCCGCGCCCAGGCTTGCGGGCCGCCGTGCGACGGGCTATGCTGGGTGGAACCGCGCAAGGAAAACGCCGTGGAGCAGGATCACCGACGCAAAATCGTGGATTGGAACCGGGCCGCCGCCGCCGCCGCCGCCGCCCGCGCCGCCGGCCGGCGGGTGGTCTTCACCAACGGCTGCTTCGACCTGCTACACGCCGGCCACGTGCGCTACCTGGCCCAGGCCCGCGACCTGGGCGACATGCTGGTGGTGGGGCTCAACTCCGACGATTCGGTGCGCTCCCTGGGCAAGGGCGAGGACCGTCCCCTGGTGCCGGAGGCTCAGCGGGCCGAGGTGCTGGCCGCCCTGGCCGCGGTGGACCGGGTGGTGATTTTCGACCAGCCCACCCCGCGGGAGCTCATCGAGACCATCGCGCCCGACGTGCTGGTCAAGGGCGGCGACTGGCCGGTGGAGCGTATCGTGGGGGCAGAGGTGGTGCAGGCCGCCGGCGGCCGGGTGCTCTCGCTGCCGCTGGTGCCGGGGCTTTCCACCAGCGAGCTGCTGCGGCGCATCCGCTCTTGACAGGCCGCGGGGCGTACCCAAAGATGGAGAGATAAACTACTTCCAGCCAACGAGGTCCTCATGAAGCAAGTTAACCCGGAAAAGAAACCGAGCCGGCTGCGCCTTCTAAGGATTTTCAACCCGCTGGCCAAGGGCATCAAGAGGCCCTCGCGCCTGGTGCGCGCTCTCTTGCTGCTGGCCTTGCTCTACAGCCTGGCCGCGGTGCCCATCTGCCTCTATAACTACTACCGCACTCTGCCCGATCTCTTTGACCCGCGCCCGGCCCCTGCCGGCCAGGCGGCCGAACAGCCCAAGCCCGGGGTGGTCTTCACCGGCGCGCTCATCACCCTGGGCGACCAGTTGCTGGTGGCCTGGCTGCCCAACGACATCATCTACCCCACCGTGCTGATGGACAACCCCCAGAACTTCCAGCTGGGCCAACTGGAGGTCATCCGCGACAGCGTGCGGGTGCTGCGCGACAAGCTGAGCCGCCAGCGCACCACCGACAAGATCGATCCCCTGGTGGACCGGGCCTTTGCCGAGTTCAACATCAAGGCCGACTCCTGGCTTTTCCCCTCGGCCGAGGGCAGCTACCGCCAGGCGGTGGGCTCCCTGCGGGCCTACCAGCGCAACCTGGTCAACGGCAAGAGCCACTTTTACCCCCGCTCCGACAACCTCATCGAGCTGCTGGACCAGCTAACCAGCCGCCTGGGCGGGGCCAACCAGCGCCTGGGCAACGCCCCGCGCGACTGGACCTTCCGCCTGAGCCAGGAGACGGCCGGCGACCGCTATAGCGAAGGCGAAAAGATGACCCGGGTGCACGTGCCCTGGACCGAGGTGGACGACCATTTCTACTATGCCCGCGGAGTGGCCTACGCCCTGCGCGCGGTGATGCTGGCGGTGGACTGGGAGTTCCGCGAGGTGCTCAAGATCAAGCGCAGCCGCGAGCTTTTGCAAAACATCATCGCCGAGCTGGCCCTGGCCAACTTTGAGCCGCTGTTGGTGCAAAACGGCTCGCGCGACTCCATCTGGGCCAACCACAGCCTCACCCTCATGGCCACCCTGGAATCGGTGCGCCAGAAGATGCTGGACCTGAAGCAGATCCTGGAGCGATGAGATTGCCGGATACGCCGCGCTGCGCCCAGTGCCTGTTTTGCGACGAGTTGGAAGCGCAGCACGCCCGCTGCCTCAACGCCGACGTGGCCGACGAGGCCGGCTGGAACGTGTTGTACCAGCAGCAGGGCTACCTGGAGGTGCCCTATCCCGGCCCGGAGGACCAACCCTGCTTCTGGTTCGTGCCCAAGCAGCCCTAGCCCGGCGGGGGGCCGGGTAGCCGGGGGCGGGATAATCGGGGGGTTGGCAAGACGGGCGGGCGGCCGGCCGGCGCGGGCTACCAGGCGCCGTGGGTGAGGGCCTCGGTAAAGGGCCGCAGGTCCTCAAAGGGCATGAGGGTGCCCATGGCCCGGTTGAGGGTGGCGATGCCGGCCTCTTCCACCGCGGCCATGGGGTTGAGTCCCCCGATGACCACCAGCCCCACCCGGCCGGGACTCACCGGCACCTCCAACAACGGTTGGCCGGGCCGCCCCACGAGATAGATATTGCCCAGCCCGATGCGCTCCATGCGGGCGCCCAGGCGGCGAGCGCTCTCGGCCGCCTCGGCCGGTATCTCTCGGAAGCTGGCCCCCACCACCCCGTCGCCGGTCTCGGCCGCGGCGGCCACCTGGGTCATCTGACCCTTGATGAATATCTCCAGGGGGTCCAGGGTGGTGCCGTCATAGGTGATGATCTGGGTGAAGCGCACCGGCTTACCGGAGGCGATCTGCAGCAGGCCCCCGAAACGGTTGGTGGTGGGGATGGACTGGGCCAGCAACACGCCGTTGACGCTCACCGAGCAGATGGTGGCCACCAGGCATTGGCGGTCCGGCACCCGGCGGTTGCCCAGGCGGCTGCCCGGGCCGGCCACCAGCAGGCGCTGGCCCATGGAGAGCTTGGCCCGGTAGATGCGGCTCATGATGGCCGCGGCCCGCGGCATGGATTCGGCCGGCAGGGCCGATAGGTTCACCACCACGTCACCCTTGGCCTGGCGCAGCTTGAAGGTCATGCGGTAGGTGAGGGCGTCGACCTTGGCGGCCACGAAGCCGACCTTGTCCACCACGTAGGCCTCGGCCAACTCGCGGCGGCCGGACTCGGTGAGCACCCGGCCGCGCTTGCCCATGGGCCGGGTGAAGCCGGCGGCGTCGGATTGGTGGAGATAGTAGCGGATGGTCCGCTGGCTCATCTCGCGGCCGCCCAGGGCCAGGGCGTTGGCGATGCGGGCCCCGCCCAGGGGACGCTCCGATTCGCTCAGGACATGCAGGATGTCGAGCATCTTGCGGCGACTGCGTTCGTCCACGGCCATACTCTCCCGCGCCCGGCGGCCGGCAAAACCAGGCGGCCCCTCCCCATGGGGCGGCGTCCCCCCACCCGCCGGCGCTTGACGGATACCGCAGTTTACGGCAACCTTGCCGTATTTTTACCATTAACCAGCCAAGCTTGCCAATAAAAATTTATAGGTAGTAATGGTTTTGGCTAGGTAATACTGAAAGTTATGCGGCAACCCTTACGCCGACCCATGGTTGGACCGGAGTAAAACGCAAAAAAATTAAGGCAACGCTTGCCGCTTTACCAGGTTGGCGGTAGACTAAAAATCGGCTCCAAACCGCCGGCGACGCAGGCGGCGGACCAGGCGGACGGTTGGTGTGATTATGAACAACCCCACTACCATCAGGATAGCCCAGGCCCAGCTCAACCCCACGGTGGGCGATCTCTCGGGCAACCTCGGCCTGATAACCGAGGCCATGGACCAGGCGGCCCGGGCCGGGGCCCACTTGGTCACCTTCCCCGAGTTGGTGATCTCCGGCTATCCCCCCGAGGACCTGCTGCTCAAGCCCCGGTTTTTGACCGACTGCGCCCGGACCCTGGAGCGGGCAGCGGCCGCCGCCCGGGAGATCACCGCGGTGGTGGGATATCCCGAGGTGCAGGGGGGGCGGGTGTACAACGCCGCGGCCCTGCTGCACCAGGGCCGGGTGCTGGCCTCCTACCGCAAGCGCGAGCTGCCCAACTACAGCGTGTTCGACGAGCTGCGCTACTTCACCTCCGGCCCCCACAACCTGCTGCTGGAGGTGCAGGGCGTGCGCCTGGCCCTGACCATCTGCGAAGACCTCTGGGAGCTGGACAACGGGGTGGCCCCGGCGGTGCGCGCCCTGGGGGCCCAGGTGACCCTCAACATAAGCGCCTCGCCATTTTACGCCGGCAAGCTGGCCGTGCGCCGCCAGACCCTGGCCGCCTACGCCGCCCGGGCCGGCACCTACGTCTTCTACACCAACATGGTCGGCGGCCAGGACGAGCTGGTCTTTGACGGCGGGTCCATGGTCATAGCCCCCGACGGGGCCGTGCTGGCCAGCGCCCGGCGCTTCCAGCCCGACCTGCTGGTGACCGACCTGGAGATCGCCGACCATGGCGAGGGCCCCAAGGTCCGGCCCCCGGACCAGCTCATCGCCCTGCCCCGCCAGACGACCACCGGCCCCGCGGCGCCGATGGTCCTGGCCCCGGAGATGGAGCGGCTCGACGAGATTCACCAGGCCCTGGTGCTGGGCACCCGCGACTACCTGCGCAAGTGCGGCTTTTCCACCGCCGTGCTGGGCATCAGCGGCGGCATCGACAGCGCCCTCACCGCCGCCCTGGCGGTGCAGGCCCTGGGGGCCGACAACGTCATCGGGGTGACCATGCCCAGCCAGTACACCTCCGGCGACACCCTGTCCGACGCCGAAAAGCAGGCCGCCAACCTGGGTATCCGGCTCATCACCGTGCCGGTGAAGGAGGTCTACGACTCCTTCCTGGACCAGATGGCCCATGCCATGGGACCGGGGCCGGCCGGGGTGGCCGGCGAAAACCTGCAGGCCCGCATCCGGGGCACCATCCTCATGACCCTGTCCAACCGCTTCGGCTGGCTGGTGCTCACCACCGGCAACAAGAGCGAGACCGCGGTGGGCTACTGCACCCTCTACGGCGACATGGCCGGCGGCTTCGCGGTGATCAAGGACGTGCCCAAGACCCTGGTCTACGAGCTGAGCCAGCATATAAACCACCGGGCCGGCCGCGAGATCATCCTGCCCAGCATCATCGAGCGCCCCCCCACCGCCGAGCTGCGGCCCGACCAAAAGGACTCCGACTCCCTGCCGCCCTACGAGGTGCTCGACCCCATCCTGCAGGCCTACGTGGAGCAGGACAAGGGCTTAGACGAGCTGCAGGCCATGGGCTTTGACCCGGCCATGGTCCAGGAAGTGATCCAGATGGTCGACCGCAACGAGTACAAGCGCCGCCAGGCCCCGCCCGGGGTGAAGATCACCCCCAAGGCCTTTGGCCGCGACCGGCGCCTACCCATATCCAACCGCTACCGTCCCGGAGAGAAGCCACTATGAAGGCCCTGATAATCATGCACCACCCGGACGAGGGACCGGGCACCATCGGCGACTTCCTGGCCGCCGGGCAGGTGGCCATGACCACGGTTCGCCTCTACGAGGGCCAGGCCCTGCCCGAGGCTCCCGGGGACTTCAACGCCATCATCTGCATGGGCGGGCCCATGAACGTCTACGAAGAAGATAAGTATCCCTGGCTGGCGGCCGAGGACCAGTTCCTGCGCCGGGCCCTGGCGGCCGGGGTGCCGCTTTTGGGCGTGTGCCTGGGGGCCCAACTGCTGGCCAAGGCCTTAGACGCCGAGGTGACCCGCAACCACGTGCCCGAGCTGGGCTGGGCCCCGGTGCGCCTGACGCCCCAGGCGGCCGGCGACCGGCTCATGGCCGGCCTGGACCCGAGCTTCGGGGCCTTTCACTGGCACGGCGACACCTTTGCCATCCCCGACGGCGCGACGCACCTGGCCGCCAGCGACGACTGCGCCCACCAGGCCTTTGGCCGGGGCAACGCCTGGGGCCTGCAGTTCCACGTGGAGGTCACCCCCGAGATCGTGGAGTCCTGGGCCGAACCCCGGCACGACCCGGCGGCCCTGCTGGCCGGGTTCCAGGGCCCCGGCCAGGAGATGGCCCGGCAGGCAAAGCGGATGTACGACAACTTCATGGCCGTGATGCGCCAGCACGCCGCCCATGGGAAGGAAAGCTAGCCGTGCGGGGTCATCGCAAGCATCTGCCCACCAGCAAGGACATCAGCGGCTGCGCCATCAGCGGCATTATGAACGAGGCCGGCGAGCGCTTCAGCGGGGATATGATCATCGGGTCCATTGCCACCATGCACGACCGCTCCAACGGCCTGGGCGGCGGGTTCGCGGCCTACGGCATCTATCCCGACTACAAGGACCATTACGCCATCCACATCATGTACGACGAGTTGGCCGACCGCCAGAGCACCGAGCGGCTCATCGCCCGCTACTGCCTGCTCTACGAAGACGAGTCCATCCCCAACCGCCCCAGCCCGGTCATCCGCATGCGCCCCTTCTTGCACCGCTACTTCGTGCAGGTGCGCCCGGAGCTCCTGCGGCGCCACAGCGATCTTACCGAGGACGACGTGATCGTGGACATGGTCATGGAGATCAACACCAAGATCAAGGGCTCGTTCGTGTTTTCCAGCGGCAAGAACATGGGGGTGTTCAAGGGGGTGGGCTACCCCGAAGACATCGGCGAGTTCTACCGCCTGGACGAATACCAGGGCTATCTCTGGACCAGCCACGGCCGGTTCCCCACCAACACCAGCGGGTGGTGGGGCGGGGCCCATCCCTTTTCCATCCTGGACTGGTCGGTGGTGCACAACGGCGAGATAAGCTCCTACGGCATCAACAAGCGCTACCTGGACAACTTCGGCTACGACTGCTCCCTGTTCACCGACACCGAGGTGATCGCCTACCTCTTCGACCTGCTGGTGCGCAAGCACCACCTGCCCTTCGAGGCGGCCTGCATGGCCATGGCGCCCCCCTTCTGGTCGCAGATCGAGCACCTGGAGCCCCGGCGGGCCGAGCTGGCCCGCACCATGCGCACCGTGTACGCCGGGGCCCTGCTCAACGGCCCCTTCAGCGTGCTGGTGGGCTACAGCGGCGGCATGGTGGGCTTCAACGACCGCACCAAGCTGCGGCCCATGGTGGCCGCCCGCCAGGGGGACATGCTACTGGTGGCCAGCGAGGAGACGGCCATCCGCGAGGTCTGCCCCCAGGTGGACCGCATATGGCACGCGGTGGGCGGAGTGCCGATCATCGGGCAGCTCAAGGACCCGGCCAAGGTGCTGGGCCAGCCGGAGGCGGCGCGCCTGGCCCGGATGACCCGCTCCCTGGCCCCGGGGGCCGCGGCCGCCTGATACCGCGGCCCGCCGGCCGACTTTAACCAAACATCCGCCGGCCTTCTGGCGACCCAAAAGGAGGCGCCCTTGTGGCCCCTAGACTAGTGCAACCTGAATTCAGCGTGCAACGCGACGGCGAGCGCTGTATCGCCTGCGGCGTATGCGTGCGCCAGTGCGCCAACCAGGTGCACAGCTACCACCCGGAATACGAAGAGGTGCGCGCCGCGGCCGAGCGCTGCGTGGGCTGCCACCGCTGCGCCTGGCTGTGCCCCACCGGCGCGCTTAGCATCATCCACACCCCGCCCACCTATCGCCACGGCGGCCACTGGAGCTCCGAGGCCATCAGCAACGTGTACAAGCAGGCCGACAGCGGCGGGGTGCTCTTGGGGGCCATGGGCAACAGCCAGCCGGTGCCGGTGTACTGGGACCACCTGCTGCTCAACGCCTCCCAGGTGACCAACCCTTCCATCGACCCCTTACGCGAGCCCATGGAGCTCAAGACCTTCTTGGGGCGCAAGCCGGACCAGGTGGAGCTGGAGATGTCCGGGCCGGAGCCCTCGCTGGCCACCACCCTGGCCCCCCAGTTGGAGCTGTCCATGCCCATCATGTTCAGCGCCATGAGCTACGGGGCCATCAGCTACCCCGCCTGCAAGTCCCTGGCCATGGCCGCCCGCGAGTTGGGCACCTTGGCCAACAGCGGCGAAGGCGGCCTGCACCCGGACTTCTGGGATTTTGGACCCTCCATGATCGTGCAGGTGGCCAGCGGCCGCTTCGGGGTCACCCCGGACTACCTGGGGGCGGCCGCGGCGGTGGAGATCAAGATCGGCCAGGGGGCCAAGCCGGGCATCGGCGGCCATCTGCCCGGCGAGAAAGTCGACGACAGCGTTAGCCGCACCCGCATGATCCCGGTGGGCAGCGACGCCCTTTCGCCGGCGCCCCACCACGACATCTACTCCATCGAGGACCTGCGCCAGCTCATCTACAGCCTCAAGGAGGCGGTGCGCTACCGCAAGCCCATCAGCGTCAAGATCGCGGCGGTGCACAACGTGGCGGCCATCGCCAGCGGCATCGTGCGGGCCGGGGCCGACATCGTGGCCATCGACGGCTACAAGGGCGGCACCGGCGCGGCCCCGGCCATGATCCGCGACAACGTGGGCATACCCATCGAGTTCGCCCTGGCCGCGGTGGACGACCGCCTGCGCTCCGAGGGCATCCGCAACCTGGCCTCGGTGGTGGCCTGCGGCGGCTTCCGCTGCTCGGCCGACGTGGTCAAGGCCCTGGCCCTGGGGGCCGACGCGGTCTACATCGGCACCGCGGCCCTCATCGCCCTGGGCTGCCACATGTGCCAGCAGTGCTTCACCGGCAAGTGCAACTGGGGCATCGCCACCCAAGACCCCTACCTCACCCGCCGCCTCAACCCCGAGATCGGGGCCCAGCGCCTCTACAACCTGCTCAGCGGCTGGGCCCACGAGATAAAGGAAATGATGGGCGGCATGGGTATCAACGCGGTGGAGAGCCTGCGCGGCAACCGCCACCATCTGCGCGCCTGGGGGCTCAGCGACCGCGAGCTCAAGATCCTGGGCATCAGCGCGGTGGGAGAGTAGCCATGAAAATCATCCAGGCCATCGCCCAATACTGCATGAACTGCCGGCTCTGCGAGATCAACTGCATGGTGGCCCACTCCAGCAGCCGCGACATCATCACCGCTTTTCGGGCCGAGCGCGAGAGGCTCACCAGCCGGGTCACCGTGGAGCAGAGCGGGCCCCGGACCTTCCCGGTGCAGTGCCGTTTTTGCCAAGACGCCCCCTGCGCCGTGGCCTGCATGACCGGGGCCATCACCCAGGACCCGGCCACCGGCTGGGTGGCCCACGACCCGGACAAGTGCGTGGGCTGCTGGATGTGCGTCATGGTCTGCCCCAACGGGGCCATGGCCCGCGACGTGGGCGGCCACGTCACGTCCAAGTGCGACCTGTGCGCCGCCCTGGATCAGCCGGCCTGCGTGGCCGGCTGCCCCAACGGCGCCCTGGTGCTGGCCGAGAGGGACGAGGTGGAAAATGCCTGATAGCAAGTACCTGGTAATCGGCAACTCGGCCGCGGCGGTGGGCGCGGTGGAGGCCATACGCGCCATCGACCCCGAGGGCTCCCTCACCATCTTGTCCCGGGAGTCCGAGCCGGTCTACTCCCGTCCCCTGATCAGCTACCTGTTGGGCGGCAAGGTGGAGCCCGCCGCCCTGGCCTATCGCCCGGCCGGCTTTTACCGGGCCATGGGGGTGGAGGCCAAGCTGGGGGTGAGCGCCACCGCCATCGACCCGGCGGCCCGAACGGTGGCGGCCTACGACGGCCAGGCCTACGGCTACGACCGGCTGCTTATAGCCACCGGCGGCCGGCCCATCGTCCCGCCCCTGGAGGGCTCCGAGCTGGCCGGCGTATTCAGCTTCACCACCCTGGCCGACGCCCGGGCCATCGAGACCTTCATCACCGAGCAAGGGGTGGGCTCCGCCGTGGTGATCGGCGGCGGGCTCATCGGGCTAAAGTCGGTGGAGGCCCTGGCCGCCCGGGGGCTCAAGGTGAGCGTAGTGGAGCTGGCCGAGCGGGTGCTCTCCATCACCCTGGACCAAGCGGCCAGCGCCCTGGCCGCCGAGGCCCTGGCCGAGAGCGGGGTGGAGCTCATCACCGGCAACACGGTGGAGCGCATCCACGGCCGGGCCGGGGTGGTAAGCGGGGTAACCCTGGCCGACGGCCGCCGCCTCGACTGCGGCCTGGTGATCCTGGCCATCGGGGTGGCGCCCGACACCAGCCTGGCCGAGACAGCCGGCATCGCCACCGACCGCGGCATACTGGTCGACAGCACCATGGCCACCAGCGCACCGGGCATCTACGCCGCCGGCGACGTGGCCCAGGCCAGCGAGATCATCAGCGGCCAGAAGCGCTCCATACCCATCTGGCCCCTGGCCGTGGCCCAGGGCCGCGTGGCCGGCGCGGCCATGGCCGGCGGTGACGCCCGCTACCCCGGCGGCCTGGCCATGAACTCGGTGGAGATCGGCGGCCTGGCCTTTATCAGCGCCGGGCTCACCACGGTGCCCGAGGACGACGGCTTGGTCCAGCTCAGCCGGCTGGAACCCGAGACCAAGACCTACCGCAAGGTGATGCTCCAGGACGGCAAGCTAGTGGGCTACGTGCTGGTGGGGGCGGTGGAGCGCGCCGGCATCCTCACCGGGCTGATCCAGTCCGGCATCCAGGTGGCCGAGTTGGGCGAGACGCTGCTCAGCGACGAGCTGGGGCTGATCCACCTGGACCCGGACTACCGGGCCAGGCTGCTGGCCGGGAAGGGGGCGGTGGCATGAGCCGGAACAAGACCATCGACGCCCGCGGCGTGTACTACAAGCAGCTAAACGAGACCATCCACGCCGCGGTGGCCGAGGGCTACCACCACCTGGTGCTCCAGGGCGCCCTGGGCCAACGCTACATCGGGGTGGGGCTGGGGCCCGAGGTGCGCATCACCATCAACGGGGTGCCGGGCAACGACCTGGCCGCCTTCATGGACGGGGCCACCATCATCGTCAACGACAACGTGCAAGACGGCATCTGCAACACCATGAACCGCGGCAAGGTGGTGGTGCGCGGCGACGCCGGCGACATCATCAGCTACGGCATGCGCGGCGGCCGGCTCTACATCGCCGGCGACGTGGGCTACCGCACCGGCATCCACATGAAGTCATTTCGGGACCAGAAGCCGGTGGTGGTCATCGGCGGCACCGCCCAGGACTACCTCGGCGAATACATGGCCGGCGGCATGCTGGTGGTGCTCAACCTGCAAGACAGCCCCCGCCCGGCCGGCGACTTTTTGGGCACCGGCATGCACGGCGGCAAAATCTACCTGCGCGGCCGGGTGCCGCCGCACCAGTTGGGCCGGGAAGTGGGGACGGCCGAGCTGGGCGACCAGGACTGGGAGGAGCTGCGGGCCGTGCTGGACGACTTCTTTGCCGAGACCCGCCTGGAAGACCCGGGCCTGGCCCGCGACCAGTTCACCCTGCTCTACCCCAAGAGCCTGCGCCCCTACGGCAACCTCTACGCCTACTGACCCGAACGCACCCGGCGACCGGGAAAAATTCCGCCGATGGGCCACCCCGATTCCCGGGGTGGTCTTTTTTTTGCAACGGCTCTAAAACGGCGGTTGGGACCGGCCTGGCGCTGGTGCTACATAGCCTCGGCCGCGAGGCGGTGCTTGGCGCCTGTCCGGGGGCTGGCGCGTCAACGGGTTGTTTTTATTTGATAACCCCACGGATTCCCCGGCCATGGCCCGGCGGCCAGCCTGTTAAGTGTTGCTAACACGTATTACTTTTTAGTAGGCGGTTGCAGGCAATCCTACAAAATGGTAGCATCCATGGATCGTAACCGAACCAACATGATCCCGTTACCAGGCAGAGCCGAAATGCCCCAAAGTGCCTTGCAACCTCAGGTGAGACGCGAACTCAAGGAATTGGGGCTGCTGTTCTCTATCAGCCAGATATTAGAACAAAGCCTGGATTTACGTGATGTTATGAGCCCGGTGCTCGAGGCGATGGCCGATCACATGGGCATGATGCGCGGCACCATCACCCTGCTTAACCGCGACACCGGCGAGATACTCATCGAGGCGGCCCACGGCCTGTCCACGGACCAGCGCCGGCGCGGTCGCTACCACCTGGGCGAGGGGGTCACCGGCCAGGTGGTGCAGACCGGCCGGCCGGCGGTGGTGCCCCACATCTCCGAGGACCCCATGTTCCTCGACCGCACGGGTGCGCGCCAACACCTTGAAAAGAAAGATATATCCTTCATCTGCGTACCCATCAAGCTGGGACCGGAGGTCATCGGCGCCCTTAGCGCCGACCGCCTGTTCACTGACAACATCGACCTGGAAGAAGACCTGCGGCTCATGAGCGTGATCAGCGCCATGATCGCCAACGCGGTGCGCCTGCGCCAGTCGGCCCTGGAGGAGCGCCAGCTCCTGCTGGAGGAGAACACCCGGCTGCAAGCCAGCCTGAAGGACCGCTACCACCCCGCCAATATCATCGGCAATTCCAAGGCCATGCAGATGGTCTACGACCTCATCGCCCAGGTCTCGTCCGCCAGCGCCACCGTGCTCATCCGGGGCGAAAGCGGCACCGGCAAGGAGCTGGTGGCCCATGCCATCCATTTCGCCTCGCCGCGCGCCTCGCGCCCCTTTATCAAGGTCAACTGCGCCGCCCTGCCCGAAAGCGTCATCGAAAGCGAGCTCTTCGGCCACGAGAAAGGGGCCTTTACCGGGGCCCACGCCCAGCGCAAGGGGCGCTTCGAACTGGCCGCCGGCGGCACCCTCTTTTTGGACGAGGTGGGCGATCTCTCCCCCGCCACCCAGGTGAAGCTGCTTAGGGTGCTGCAGGAAAAGGAGTTTGAGCGGGTCGGGGGCACCGAGACCATCAAGGCCGACGTGCGGGTCATCACCGCCACCAACAGCGACCTGGAAAAGCTCATAGAAACCGGCAAGTTCCGTACAGACCTCTACTACCGGCTCAACGTCTTCCCCATCCACGTGCCCCCCCTGCGCGAGCGCCGCACCGATATCCTGCTGCTGGCCAACCACTTTGCCGAAAAGTTCAGCGCCGACACCGGCAAGAAGATCCGGCGCATCTCCACCCCGGCCATCGACATGCTCATGAGCTACCACTGGCCCGGCAACGTGCGCGAGCTGGAGAACTGCATCGAGCGGGCGGTGCTGCTGTCCACCGACGAGGTGATCCACGGCCACCACCTGCCCCCCACCCTGCAGACCGCCGAGGCCTCGGGCACCGAGCCCAAGGGCACCCTGCAGGCCACCCTGGACACGGTGGAGCGCGAGCTCATCGTGGAGGCGCTCAAGAGCGCCCGCGGCAACAAGGCGGCCGCCGCCCGCAGCCTGGGGCTCACCGAACGGGTCATGGGGCTCAGGGTGGCCAAGCACGGCATCGACCCCAAGCGTTTTCGCACCAAATAGTAGGACCCGCGGCCCTTTCCTACCGGCGCGCAGGAAAACCAGCCCCGGCCCCGGGGCGGCCCCGCCAGGGGTTGTCATTTTTTATCCTTTAAATCAAGGCGGTTATCACCTCACCTCCCCAGTGGCACGACCCTTGCCATGTTCCCCGGACAAACCCATTCGCCGTCGGCCCGGCTGGTTGGGCCGCCGCCGGCGCGCAGAGCCACAAGGAGAGACACCGATGAAAAAGCTACTTGCCGTCCCTGTCTTGAGCCTGATGTTGACCCTCGCCCTCCTCTCACCCCCCGGGGCCCAGGCCAAGGACTGGTCCCTGGAGATGAACCTCGCCTACAACAGCCGCTACCTCTGGCGCGGCATGGTGGCCACCGACGGACCGGTGCTCCAGCCGGCCGCGACCCTGGGCTACCGGGGATTTACGGCCGGGGTTTGGGGCAACCTGGAGCTCACCGGCGTAAACGGCCAAAAGGGCTCCTTCACCGAAGTGGACCTGTGGGCCGAGTACTCCCGCACCTGGGGCGTCTTGAGCCCCAAGGTCGGGGTGATCCACTACCACTTCCCGCCCGATGGCGGCGCCGACACCACCGAGCTGTACCTGGGCCTGGGCCTGGCGGTACCGCTTAGCCCCAGCCTCACCATCTACTACGACGTGGACCAGGTACAGGGCTTCTACGTGGCCGCCGGCCTGGGCCACAGCCTGGACCTGTTTAAAAACGGCATGCTTAGCGCCTCCCTGGAGCTCTCGGCCACCATCGGCTGGGCCTCGGCCGCTTTTAACCGCGGCTACCTGGGAGTGGACAAGAGCGCCATTAACCACGTACTGTTGAGTGTGGGGGTGCCCATTGCCATCGGACAGCGCCTCACCATTACCCCCACGGTCAACTACAGCGTGGTGCCAGACGGCGACCTGCGCGACGCCGCCGGCGAGCCGGACAACTTCTTCGCCGGGGTGTCGGTGGTCTTTACGCTATAGCCGTCTGCGCCGCCGGGTGGCTGGTCTTGGCCGGCCGCCCGGCAAAACATACATATCGGTAGGTTTAGCCCGAATAATCCTACCAAACGGTAGCTTCTCCCTGGCCCAAACAGGCAACCAGGCATGGTCGACGCGTAATATCAACAGGTTAATAAAACCTACCTTTTTGGCCCATTGTTTGCTACAAGGGGGGAGATACCGAAAAAAACGCCCCTGGTTGTAGTAAACCGGCGACGCGGATTTTTTACCGACAACCCCATCGTAAGGAGAAGAGGAGGATAAACATGTCCGCCCAGGTTGAAAAGATTCTCAAGGCTGTCAAGGACAACAACGTACAGTTCATCCGTTTGTGGTTCACCGATATTCTCGGTTTCCTCAAGAGCTTTGCCATCAGCCCCTCGGAGCTGGAGCTGGCCATGAGCGAGGGTATGGGTTTTGACGGCTCGTCCATCCAGGGCTTTGCCCGCATCGACGAGTCGGACATGGTGGCCATGCCCGACCCGGACACCTTCGCTCTCCTGCCTTGGCGTCCCTCCGAGGCCCCGGTGGCCCGCATGTTCACCGACGTGGTCACCCCCGACGGCCAGCCCTACGAGGGCGACCCCCGCTACGTGCTCAAGCGCCAGTTGGCCCGCGCCGCCGACCTGGGTTACACCATGTACGTCGGCCCGGAGCTGGAGTTCTTCTATTTCAAGGACTCCGAGGGTACCGAGATTCTGGACAAGGGCGGCTACTTCGACCTCACCCCGCTGGACGTGGCCAGCGACATGCGGCGCGACACCATCTTGGCCCTGCAGCAGATGGGTATCGCGGTGGAGTACAGCCACCACGAGGTGGCCCCCAGCCAGCACGAGATCGACCTGCGCTACCAGGAGGCCCTGGCCATGGCCGACGCGGCCATGACCTACCGCCTGACGGTCAAGGAAATCGCCATGGCCCACGGCGTCTACGCCACCTTCATGCCCAAGCCCATCTTCGGCGAAAACGGCAGCGGCATGCACGTGCACCAGTCGCTGTTCAAGGGCAAGAGCAACGCCTTCTTCGACGCCAACGACCAGTACAGCCTCTCGGACGTGGGCAAGAGCTACATCGCCGGCCTGCTTCGGCACGCGCCGGAGTTCTGCTCGGTCATCGCCCAGTGGGTCAACAGCTACAAGCGCCTGGTGCCCGGCTACGAGGCCCCGGTCTACGTGGCCTGGGCCCGCCGCAACCGCTCGGCCCTGGTGCGGGTACCCATGTACAAACCGGGCAAGGAAGCCGCCACCCGCTGCGAGCTGCGCTGCCCCGACCCCTCCTGCAACCCCTACCTGGCCTTCGCGGTGATGCTGGCCGCCGGCCTCAAGGGCGTGCAGGAAGGCTACCAGCTACCCGACCCGGTGGAGGAAGACATCTTCGAGATGGACGCCAAGGCCCTGGCCGACCACAACATCACCTCCCTGCCGGCCACCCTGGGAGACGCCATCAAGCTGTCGCAGGAGAGCGAGCTGCTGCGCGAGTGCCTGGGCGACCACGTCTTTGAAAGCTTCATCGAGAACAAGATTCGGGAGTGGGACCAGTTCCGCATCCACGTCACCGACTGGGAGCTGCAGCGCTACCTGCCTATCCTGTAGACAGACCCACAGGCCACTACTAGCTGGGGGCGTCCGCCGGGACGCCCCCTTTTTGGTGCCCTGTCGCCGGGCGAAAAGCCGGGCAAAAAATTGCATGCCTGACTCTTAAAGTAATGATATAGTCAACGCCATTTTTCACGATTTCGTTAGCCGGGTTTTTTACCATGCAACCCCCACCCGCGGCGCAAACCGCCACCCTCCCTCGGAGCACGGCCCTGGCGGGCCGCTGGCCTGCGGTGGTGGCCGCCTTGTGCCTGGCCCTGCTCTGGGGATGGGCCACGGCCGTGGCCGGGCGGGGGTCGCCGGCCCCGGTAGTGATCCTGCACGACCCCCACACCCCCCAGAACCTGGCCCGCCACCTGGAGATACTGCCCGACCCCACCGGCGCCTGGACCATCGCCGAGGTGACCGCTCCCGGCCGGGCGACCGGCTTCCAGCCCCTGGACGACGACAACCTGCGCCTAATCAATTTCGGCCCGATGGTCTACTGGCTGCGCTTTCGCCTGGGGCCTATCCCGGCCGCGGCTCGGCAACCCGGCAAGTGGGTGCTGGAGATCGGGATATCCTACCTGGAGCAGGCCCATATATACATACCGCTGCCGCCACCCGGGGGAAGCGGCCGGCCCCGCTATCAACAAAGTGCCGAGGCCACCAGCGACAAGCCCTGTTTCAGCAGCCAGCTTTTCCGCAACACCGTCTTTCTTCTGCCCCGCACCTATGTTGCCGGCGAGTATTTCTACCTTCGTATCAAGGCCAGCTTGCCGGTAAACGCCTCGGTGACGGCCTACGGCTGGGAACACCTGGTGCGGCGCTCCTTGTACGGGGCCATCGCCTTTGGCGTGCTCTACGGCATCATGATTGCCATGATCATCACCAACCTCAGCATGTTGTTTACCCTGCGCGACAGGGTCTACCTCTACTACGTCTTCTTCATCCTGGCGATACTGCTTTACACCCTGGCCTTCTTCGGCCATGCCCGATGCCTGCTGGATGCACTACCAACGCCCATTAGCGTAATCCTGATATGCCTAGTAGCCGCGGTCCATTTCGCAGCCTGCCTGCTCACTCGCACTTACCTGTTCACCAAGACCCGCCTGCCGTTTTGGGACAAGGCCATCCTGGGGGTGATGGGCCTGACACTGGTACACGCCCTGCTGGCCCTGGTGGGGCTGCTGCCCGCCGCCGCCGTGATGGGCTACCTGCCCAGCACCGCCGCCCCGGCCGTGGGTGTGATCGCCTGGTTCGCCTGCCGCCGCCGGGGTTACCGCCCCACCTGGTCTTTCCTGGCCGCCTGGCTGTTGTATCTGGCCGGCCTCATCGTTTGGGAACTGCGCTGGCTGGGCTTGGCGCCGGTGGACATCTGGTCGGACTTCGGCTTCGTGCTGGCCGCTTCCCTGGAGGCGGTACTTATGTCCTTCGCCCTGGGCCAGCGGGTGCGTGATCTGCGCAAGGAAAAAGAGGCCCTGGCCACCAGCGAGCGCCGCTACCAAAAGCTAAGCGTCACCGACGGCCTCACCGGCCTGTACAACCAGCGCTTCTTCCTGAGCCGGCTCACCAGCGAGGTGGACCACGCCCGGCGCCTGGAGCAGCCGTTGTCGCTGATCATGTTGGACGTGGACCACTTCAAGCGTTTCAACGACACCTATGGTCACCCGGCCGGTGACCAGATGCTCATCGGTCTGGCCTCCGCCATTCGCGACTGCACCAGGCGAGGCGACTACTGCTGCCGCTATGGTGGCGAGGAGTTTGCAGTAATCCTGCCCGGCGCTGACCTGCAAGACGCCTGGACGGTGGCCGAGCGCATCCGCACCAGCCTTAGCGAGCCGCCCTATCGGCACCCCGACCACAACATCCCCCCGATCACCGTGAGCCTGGGACTGGCCATGCTGCGGCCCGGCGAGGACTCGCAAAGCCTGCTGGACCGAGCCGACCAGGCCTTGTACCGGGCCAAGGACCTGGGGCGTAACCGTACCGAGACCGCGCCGTAGGCCGTGGCGGCCCCCGCGTTGCAACCGGGCCGCAAAGCTGGTAACACAGGGGCAACCAACTATCGCAGGGGCAAAGCATGAACCAGCACGACGACCCTTCCCGCTTCCGGGAGGGCGAACCCATGATCCTTTTTGACGAGCGTGATCGCCAGATCATGTTCCTGGCGCCGGCCGACGACGAGGTGGTGCGTCTCAAGGGCGAGGCCCTGGAGGGCTCGTTGATCAACGCCCTGCACGAGGGCGAGCTGCTGGTCACCCCCCAACGGCGGCGCTACCTGGTGATGCGCCCCACCCTGGGCCAGGTGGTGATGAACATGCCGCGCGAGGCCCAAGTAATCTATCCCAAGGACCTCGGCGCCCTGCTTACCTGGGGCGACGTGGCCCCGGGCCAGACGGTGCTGGAGGTGGGGGCCGGCCACGGCGCGCTCACCATGACCCTGCTGCGGGCCCTGGGCCCCCGGGGACGGCTCTATACCTACGACCTGCGCCTGGACCACCTCAACCGCACCCGCAAGAACATCACCGCCTACCTGGGGCTGGAGTACCTGGAGCGCTGGGAGCCGGTCAAGGCCGACCCCTCCCAAGAGGGGGTGGCCCAGCGCGGGGTGGACCGGGTGTTCAGCGATGTGCCCGAGCCCTGGAGCTTGGACCAGGCGGTGGTGGACGCCCTGCGGCCGGGCGGGTTGTGGACCGCCTACGTACCCACCGTTATCCAGCTCACCCGGCAGATGGAGGCCATCAGCGCCCACAAGGACCTGTGCCTGGCCGAGTGCTTCGAGCTGATGCAGCGCTTCTGGCAGGTGCGTCCCCCCTCGGTGCGCCCGGCCCACTCCATGAAGGCCCATACGGGATTTATAATTGTCTGTAGACGCAGGTGGAGAGCCGATACGCCGGAATCAACCTAACGTCCAGGCCTTCATGGCGGCCCAGTATGGGCCGCACGAAACGATGAGCGAGCCCGGCGAGCGAAGCGTTGCGGCAGGCTCCAGGGATTCACTCCCTGGAGCCTGTCGTCCTGGGAGGCCATGGATGGCCGACCAGGACCAGGAATAGACAGGCCCATACGGGATTTATAATTGTCTGTAGACG